>NZ_PSUZ01000028.1:0-45532 GCF_002932095.1 Rathayibacter sp. AY1G1 | reverse complement strand
GGCGGGGGTCTGGATGTTGCGGAAGACGCTGGCCTGGGAGGCGTGGCGGATGACGTCGTCGCGGGTGACCTCGCCGGCGAGGCCGGTGGCCTGCACCTCGAGGAGGTCGACGTCGAGGTCCTTCGCGAGCTTGCGGATCGGCGGCTTCGCGATGACGGGGAACGGGGCAGCGGTCAGCGGGGGGCGACCGCGAAGGAGTGCAGGGCGAGAACGTCGCTCAGGCGGGCGGCGACGCGGGCGCCGCGGACGCTGGTGCCCTGGGGGTCCAGCGGCGGGCTGACGACGGCGGCGCCGAGGCGGCCGGGAGCGGAGAGGACGAGGGCGCCCGAGACGCTCGACTTGGCGGGGACGCCGACCGCGCGCATCCAGCGGCCCGAGCCGTCGTAGACACCGCACGTCGCCATGACCGCGACCACGTCGCGCGCGACCGACGCCGGCACGACCCGCTCGCCGGTCCCCGGGTGCACGCCGCCGAACGCGAGGGTCGCGCCCATCGCGGCCAGGTCGCGGACGTCGACCAGCACGGCGCACGCCCGGGCGTACGCGGAGACGGCGTCGTCGGCGCTGCGATGCAGGGTGCCCTCCGCGCGCATCAGGTGCGCGAGGGCGTGATTCCGGTCACCGAGGAGGTGCTCGTCGGCGGCGACGCTCTCGTCGACGGAGAGCGGGCGGCCGGCGAAGGCGGAGAGGCCGCGGAGGATCCGCTCGCTCCGGCCGTCGGCGTCGCCCCCGTCGACCAGGGCGGCGGTCAGCAGCGCTCCCGCGTTGACCATCGGGTTCGGCGGACGCCCGGTGCCGCTCTCGAGCTTGAGGGCGTCGAAGGCCTCGCCGGTGGGCTCGATGCCGACGCGGTCGAGCGCGTCGCCGCCGGTGTCGAGGAGCGCGAGCGCGAACAGGAACGGCTTCACGGCCGACTGGATGCTGAACCGCTCCTCCGCGTCGGCGCTCGCGCGGACGGACCCGTCGGGCAGGACGAGCGCGATCGCGCACAGACCCGGGTCGGCGTCCGCGAGCGCGGGGATGCTGTCGTCGACCTCGCCCCCGTCGTCCGGCAGCACCTCCCGGCGCAGCGCCTCGAGGTCGAAGGCCAGGGGATCGGGGAGGGGGCTCATCCGTCCACTCTGTCAGGGCGGGGAGCCCGTCGCGTCCCGGGCCTCAGACGAGCCCGAACTCCGCGTCCAGCGCGTCCAGCTCCGCGGCGAACGACGCGCGCAGACTCTCCTTCTCGTCGGCGGGCAGCCAGGAGGCCTCCGCTCCGGTGAGCGCCATCGCGCGCAGCTGCGCGGCGGTCGCGCCGATCGGGCCGGCGGTGAGGCGGTACTCGTCGGCGAGCGTGGTCGGGAACATCCCGGGATCGTCGGAGCAGGGCACGACCCGCAGTCCCGCGTCGAGCATCGCCCGGATGGACGCGCGCCGCCAGGGCCGCCAGGAGCGGCGAGAGGTCGTCGAGGCGACGGTGAACACGACGCCCTGCTCGCGGACGCGCTCGACGACGGCGGGGTCCTCGAGGACGAAGTAGCCGTGGTCGATCCGGTCGCAGCCCAGCAGATCGAGGCAGGTCGTCGTGTTGGCCGCGGTCGGGGCGTGCTCGGAGGAGTGGGCGGTCCGGCCCAGGCCGGCCTCCCCGGCGAGGCGGTAGGCGTCGGCGAAGCGCTCGGGCGGACCCGCCGTCTCGAGGTTGTCGAGCCCGATCCCCGCCACGTACTCGTGGGGGTGGCGGACGACCTCGCGGACCAGCTCGAGCGCCTCCTCCCCGCAGTGGCCCGCGGCCTGAGCCGGGACGGTTCCCGACGGGGCCGGCGGGACCGCGCGGCTCCGGGAGGCCGGACGCGGTCCCGCGGGTGTGGCGCCGCTACGCCGTGAGGGCGACCGCCGTCCACGAGACGGGCGGGAGGGTCAGCGTCAGCACGCCGTCCTCGAGCGTCGCCGGGGCCTCGCGCAGGCGCACGCGGTCCTGGTCGTCACGCGTGTTCTTCGCGTAGGGGTCCTCGTCGAACAGGGCCACCGCCTCCGCGATGCTCGAGACTCCGAGGCCGCTGACGTCGACGGTGACCTCGATCGGCTCCGTCTGCGAGCGGTTCACCAGGAAGACGGCCGCGCGGCCCTCGTCGACGGTGGCGACGGAGTCGATGAGCGGAGCGTCGCCGTGGCGGGCGGTCGAGTAGGTCCCCGCGTCGATCCGGGGGCGCAGCACCGAGCCGGAGGCCAGGCGTGCAGTGGTCGAGAACGGGAAGAACGTGGTCTGGCGCCAGGCGGCTCCGCCCGGCTCGGTCATGATCGGCGCGATCACGTTGACGAGCTGCGCGAGGGAGGCGGAGGTGACCCGGTCGGAGTTCTTCAGCAGCGTGATCATCAGGTTGCCGAGGACGACGGCGTCGGCGACGGAGTAGACGTCCTCGAGCAGGCGCGGGGCGTAGGCCCACTCGCGGGTGCTCTGGTCGCCCTCGGCGTCGGCCTTCTCCTTGGCCTGCCACTCCTCGAGGTACCAGACGTTCCACTCGTCGAAGGAGAGCTTGATGTCCTTCGTCTTCTTGAGCTTGAACTTCACGTGGTCCACGGTCGCCGCGACGGTGGCGATGAAGTACTCCATGTCGAGGGAGGAGGCGAGGAAGGAGCCGAGGTCTCCGTCGTACTCCTGGTAGTAGGCGTGGCACGAGACGTACTCGACGTCGTCGTACGCGTGCTCGAGGACCACGCGCTCCCACTCGCCGAAGGTCGGCATCGACGAGCTCGACGAGCCGCAGACGACCAGCTCGAGCGAGGGGTCGGCGATCTTGAGGGCCTTGGCGGTGCGGGAGGCGAGCTTGCCGTAGTCGTCGGCGCTCATGTGGCCGACCTGCCAGGGGCCGTCCATCTCGTTCCCGAGGCACCACATGCGGATGTCGTAGGGCTCGGTCCCGCCGTTGGCGATGCGCTGGTCGGCGAGAGCGGTGCCGGCCGGCCCGTTGGCGTACTCGAGGACGTCCAGCGCCTCGAGGACGCCGCGGGTGCCGAGGTTGACGGCGTACATGATCTCGCTGCCGGTCAGCTCCGCCCACTTCGCGAAGTCGTCCAGCCCGACCTCGTTGGTCTCGAGCGAGTGCCAGGCCAGGTCGCGGCGGCGGGGGCGCTCGGAGCGCGGGCCGACGCCGTCCTCCCAGCGGTAGCCCGAGACGAAGTTGCCGCCGGGGTAGCGGATCGTCGTGGTGCCCAGCTCCTTGACCAGCTCGACCACGTCGAGGCGGAAGCCGTCCTCGTTCGAGGCGGGGTGGCCGGGCTCGTAGATGCCGTCGTACACGCAGCGGCCGAGGTGCTCGACGAACGAGCCGAAGAGGCGCGGAGTGACGGGGGCGACGACCGCGGCGGGGTCGAGGCTGATGCGCGCGGTGGCGGCGGGGGCGTCGGTCATGAGGGCCTTTCGGGCTTCGGGCTCCCGCAGCGGGCTCGGCGGCGAGCGGTCTTTCTAACGTTGTACACGATGGTCCGCCCCGGCTCGGCCGCTGTCAAGAGCGGCACGGGGCCCACCCGCCTCGCTGCGTGCCGCTCCCGAGGTCGGCCGACCTCCTCCCGCATCGACCCTCCCCGCCGCCGCTCAGCGCACCTGTGCTCGACTGGGCGGGTGCCCTCCTCCGATGCCGTCACCGACGCCTGCTCCGAGCTCGCCGACCGCGCCGACGCCCTCGCGGCGTCGCATCCCCGCCCGCGCGCGTTCCTCGCGGCCGTCGCGAAGGACGTCGCCGGCATCCGCAGCGCCCCGCTCGGCGCTCTCGACCTGGCGCACGGCGGCCGCAACCGGGTCCGGGGGAAGGGCTTCCGCCGCCCCTACGACGACGGCACCCGCGGCCAGGCCCGCCACTTCGCCGGCGTCGCGGGCGCCACGCTGTACCTCGGCGGCCCGCTCGCGCACCTGTTCCTCCGGACCGTCGGCGGCGACGTCCGCGGCTCGGCCGACGACCGGCTGACGACGCGGGCCGTGGAGTGGAGTCGGCTCCTCCGCCGCGGCGAGCTGGCCGTCGCGGACGCGGGAGCGTGGATCCGCCGCGAGATCTGCGGCAGCGGGACCTGCGCCTAGGCCCCGGCCGACGCCCGGCCGACCGGCGGGTCCTCCGCGATCGGCCGGCCCGCGGTCGACTCCCGGGCGACCACGGTGAACGCCGCCTCGTGGAGCGTCCCGGGGCCGGTGCGGGTGCCCTCGATCCGGGCCTGCAGCACCTCGACCGCAGTGCGCGCGATCTCGTCGCGCCCCGAGTCCACGCTGGAGAGGCTGGGGGAGGAGTAGCCCGCCTCGTCGATGTCGTCGAAGCCGATCACCGCCACCTCCTCGGGCACGCGGACCCCCGCCTCCTGGAGCGCGCGGACCGCGCCGAGCGCGAGGGTGTCGTTGAGTGCGAACACGGCGTCGAAGTCGAGCCCGGAGGCGAGCACGCGGCGCATCGCCTCGGCGCCGCCGGAGCGCCGCCACGGGCCCGAGACGCCGATCATCCGCTCGTCGTAGGCGATGCCGGCCTCGGCGAGTGCGGCGCGGTAGCCCTCGAGGCGGAGCGACGCCGAGCTGACCGCGGCGTCGGGGTGCGTCCCGAGCACCACGATCCGGCGCCTTCCGGAGGCGAGCAGGTGCGCGGTGGCCGCGTGCGCCGCCGCAGTGTTCTGCATGGTGACGTGGTCGACCAGCCCGGTGAAGATCCGCTCGCCGAGCAGCACCAGGGGGAAGCCGACCGCGAGTGCGTCCTCGTCGGCGAGGCCCAGCGGGCTGAAGAGCAGGCCGTCGGTGAGCTGCCGGCGCTCGCTCGCCAGGACGCTCCGCTCGCGCTCGGGGTCGCCGCCGGTCTGCTCGATCAGCACCGTCAGGCCGCGCTCGTCGGCGGCGCGCATCACGCTGTCGGCGAGCTCGGCGAAGTAGGGGAGGCTCAGCTCCGGCAGGGCGAGGCCGATCACGCCGGTGCGGCCGCGGCGCAGGCTCCGCGCGGAGAGGTTGGGGCGGTAGCCCAGCTGCGCGATGGCCGCCTGCACCCGGGAGCGGGTGGCCGGGCGCACGTGCGGATAGTCGTTGATCACGTTCGAGACGGTCTTGATCGAGACGTCGGCGGCGCGGGCGACGTCGTGCAGCGTGACGGCCACGGTCCTCCCTCCGCTCGGCCCTCACGCTACCCCGGGGCTCCGCTCCGGCCTGTCGCGGATCGACGCCGGGGCGGCGTGCGGGCGGGGCGCGCCGCCGGAGCAGGACGCGCCCCGCGGCCGATCAGGTGTACCAGCTGGGCTCGGGGACGGTGTCGAGCAGGGCGAAGACGCCGACCTCGCGGCGCTTGTAGGGCAGCGGATCGTGCAGGGAGTGGGTGCGGAGGTTCCGCCAGTAGAGGTCGAGTCCGACCGAGCTGGCGGAGGCGCGGGCGCCGGTCAGCTCGAAGACGCGGGTCGCCGTCGCGAGGCCGTCCTCCACGATCCGCGCCTTGGCGGCGGCGATCCGCACGGCGATCTCGCCGCGGCGCCGAGGCGTCAGCTCCTCGCGCGGAGCGTGCAGCGCGGCCGAGAGCGCGGCCCCCGTCGCGTCGATCAGCGCCTCGTCGGCCCAGAGCCGGGACTGCAGGTCGCCGTATCCCTCGAGCACGTACCACTCGTCGCCGGCGCGCTCCTTGTCGTCGCCGCCGTACGGCCAGGCCCGGGTGCGCTCGCGGGTGTACTGCGCCGCGCGCTCGAGAGCTCCCTGCGCGATGCCGAGGTAGAACTCGGCGAAGACCTGCTGGATGACGGGCACGTTGAGGGTGTTGTAGACGAGCGGACGGTAGACCTTGTCGACGAAGCCGGCCGCGGCCGCCCACGGCACGCGGACGCCGCGGATCTCGACGGAGCCGGACTCGGTGAGGCGCTGGCCGAGGCTGTCCCAGTCGCGGCCGAAGACGATCCCCTCCTGATCGGTGGGCACGATCGCGAAGAGGTGGGTGTCCGTCCCCTCGAGCACCCCCTCGAGCACGGTCAGGTCGCTGACCACGCCGCCGGTCGAGAACGACTTGCGGCCGGTGAAGACCAGCTCGTCGCCCTCCTCCCGCACGGTGAGGTCGGAGTCGCGCGGGTTCACCGCGCCTCCGTAGAGGAGGTCCCCCTCGGTCGCGAGCTGCTCGACCGCGATGATCTGCTCAGGGGTCCCCACGAGGCGGGCCGCCCAGGCCCAGAGGTAGTGGTAGCCGAGCAGCTGGCCGATCGAGCCGTCGCCGCGCGCGACGGTGCGGACGACGCGGAGGGCGGTGGTCCACTCCTGGGCGCCGCCGCCGTGCTCGGCGGGCCCGAGCAGCGTGACGAGGCCGGCCGCCTTGAGCAGGGCGACCTCGGCGAAGGGGGCGGCGCCGGCGCGGTCGCGCTCGAGGGCGTCGGTCGCGAGCACGGCGGCGACCTCCTCGGCGCGGACGAGCCAGGCGTCGGGGGAGTCGGGCCGGGGGGCGGCCGACCAGTGCTCGGCGGCGGCGCCGATCGGCGTCGCGGCGTCGGCGCCGGTGGTCGTGGGTGCGGTGGTGGTCACGGTGTCCTCGTCTCGTCGGGGGCGGTGTGCAGCGACTGTGCCAGGGGCGAGGTGCTCGGAGCGAGGCGCGTGTCGCCCCGTGTCCGCGTGTGTCCGCGGATGACCGGCGGGCGCCTCTGCACGATTTTGACAATCGTTATCAATAGCCGTTAGCGTGGGGGCACCCGCCCGGCCCCTGACCCAGATCGGCTCACCGTGAAGACCCGCCTCCTCGCCCTCACCGCCCTCCTCGGCGGCACCGCGCTCGCCCTGAGCGGCTGCTCCGGAGCGGGCAGCGCCTCCGACAGCTCCTCCGCCGCCGCCGCGGGCGGGCCCGTGAAGGTCGTCGCGTCGACGAACGTCTACGGCGACCTCGTCTCGAGCATCGGCGGCGACCTGGTCGAGGTGACCAGCATCATCGACAGCCCGGACAAGGACCCGCACGAGTACGAGGCCACCGCCCGCGACCAGCTCGCCGTGTCCGGCGCGACCCTCGTGATCGAGAACGGCGGCGGCTACGACCACTTCCTCGACACCATGATCAGCGCGGCCGGCACCGAGGCCCCCGTCATCACGGCCACCGTGATCGCCGGCCTGGAGGACGTCCACGACCACGCGGAGGAGGAGGAGTCGGAGGGCGGGCACGAGCACGCGGAGTTCAACGAGCACGTCTGGTACGACCTCTCGGTGATGAAGGAGGTCGCGGGGCGGATCGGCGACGAGCTCGCCGCGCTCGACCCCGACAACGCCTCCGCCTACTCCGCCAATCTCGCCACCCTCGACGAGGGGCTCGACGCCCTGATCGCCCGCGAGGGCGAGCTGAAGGGCACGCTCTCCGGCCGCTCCATCGCGATCACCGAGCCCGTCCCGCTGTACATGACCGATGCGCTCGGCCTGACCGACGCGACTCCCGAGGCCTTCAGCGAGGCGGTCGAGGAGGGCACCGACGTCCCCGCGACCACGCTCCAGGAGACGCTGGCGCTGTTCTCCGGCGAGGCCGTGGACGCGCTGATCTACAACGAGCAGACCGAGGGCGCGCAGACGGACGCGGTGCTCGACGCCGCGAAGGCCGCCGGGATCCCGGCCGTCCCCGTCACCGAGACGCTGCCCGAGGGCGACGACTACACCGGCTGGATGACCGCCAACCTCGACGCGATCGAGGGAGCCCTCTCCCAGTGAGCCACGACTCCCCGACCAGGCCCGTCTCCCCGGAGGCGGGCCCTTCGGCGTCCGTGCTGCGGCTGCGCGGCGCCGGCCTCCGCTTCGGCGACCGCGAGCTGTGGAGCGGCGTCGACCTCGACGTGCGCGCCGGCGAGTTCGTCGCGGTGCTCGGCGCGAACGGCTCCGGCAAGACGAGCCTCCTGCGCGCGGTGCTCGGCCAGCAGCAGCTGAGCGCGGGGGAGCTGCAGGTGCTCGGCGAGCCCGTGCACCGCGGCAACCGGCGCATCGGCTACATCCCGCAGCAGAAGCTCGCCGACGAGGGCACTCCGCTGCGCGCCCGCGATCTGCTCGGGCTCGGGATCGACGGCCACCGGTTCGGCCTGCCCCTGCCCTCCCGCTCCCGGCGCGCAGCCGTCGACGCGCTGCTCGAGGCCGTCGGCGCCACCGCCTTCGCCGACGCCCCCATCGGCAGCCTGTCCGGCGGCGAGCAGCAGCGCGTCCGCGTCGGCCAGGCGCTCGCGGGCGACCCGGCGCTCCTGCTCTGCGACGAGCCGCTGATCGCGCTCGACCTCGCCCACCAGCGGGCGGTCAGCGAGCTGATCGACCGGCACCGCCGCGAGCGGAACCTCGGCGTCCTCTTCGTCACGCACGACGTGAATCCGGTGCTCGGCATGGTGGACCGCGTGCTCTACCTCGCCGGCGGCCGGTTCCGGATCGGCACCCCCGACGAGGTCCTGCGCTCGGAGGTGCTAAGCGAGCTCTACGATGCACCCGTCGACGTGATCCGCGCCCGGGGCCGGGTCATCGTGGTCGGCGCACCCGACCACTCGCACGTGCACGAGCACGAGGAGGGGCAGTCGTGACGGACGTCTGGTCGCAGATCTTCGACTTCTCGGACTACGGAGCGCTGCTGTCGCTCCTGATGAACTCGGTGATCGCCGGCGCGGTCCTCGGAGTGGTCGGCGGGCTCATCGGCGTCTTCGTGATGTCGCGCGACATGGCCTTCGCGGTCCACGGCATCAGCGAGCTCTCGTTCGCGGGGGCGTCCGCGGGGCTGCTGCTGGGCGTCGGCGTCGTCGAGGGATCGATCGTCGGCTCGCTGATCGCGGCGGTCCTGATCGGCGTGCTCGGCTCGCGCGCCCGCGACCGCAACTCGATCATCGCGGTTCTGATGCCGTTCGGACTCGGCATCGGCATCCTCTGCCTGGCCCTCTACCCGGGCCGCAGCGCGAACAAGTTCGGCCTGCTCACGGGTCAGATCGTCGCGGTCGACGACCCGCAGCTCGGGTGGCTGATCGGCATCTCGGTGGTCGTCCTCGTCGGTCTCGCGCTGATCTGGCGCCCCCTCACCTTCGCGAGCGTCGACGCCGACGTGGCGGCCGCGCGCGGCATCCCCACCCGGGCGCTCTCGATCGCGTTCATGCTCCTGCTCGGCCTCGCGGTCGCCGTCTCGGTGCAGATCGTCGGCTCGCTGCTCGTGCTCGCGATCCTGGTGACGCCGGCGGCCGCGGCGCTGCGCCTGTCCGCCTCGCCGGTGATCGTGCCGCTGCTGAGCGTGCTCTTCGCCGTCGGCGCGCTGGTGGGCGGCATCCTGCTCGCGCTGGGCGGATCGATCCCGATCAGCCCCTACGTGACGACGATCTCGTTCGCGATCTACGCGGTCTGCCGGATCATCGGCCGCAAGGGCGTCCGGCGCTCCCGGCTCGCCGTCGGCGGGGGGCGGTAGCGTGGCCCGGGTCGTGCGGAGTGGAGGTGGTCCAGTGGTCAAGCGCAACACGTGGCAGCGCGAGGCGGTGCGCGAGGCTCTCGGGCGTCGCGAGGACTTCGTCAGCGCCCAGGGCCTGCACAGTGCGCTGCACGCCTCCGGCTCGCCGATCGGGCTCGCGACGGTCTACCGCGCGCTCTCGGACCTGGCCGTGGAGGGAGAGGCCGATTCGCTGCAGTCGCCCGAGGGCGAGAGCCTCTACCGCGCCTGCACGCCGGGGACGCACCACCACCACCTGATCTGCCGCCGCTGCGGGCTGACGGTCGAGATCGCGGCCGACGAGGTCGAGGAGTGGGCGCGCTCGGTCGCGTCGCAGAACGGATTCACGGACGCGCACCACGTCGTGGACGTCTTCGGGCTCTGCGCGGCCTGCACCGCGGAGCTCGCCGAGGCCTGACGCCGGTCCGGCCGGGAGCCCGTCCGCGGGCGCCCCTCGATCCTGGTCCGGCTCAGGCCGGGAGGAACACCCCGATCGACCGGTCCTTCACCACGGAGCCGGCGGGCAGCACCCGCCCGCTCATCGCGAGGTAGACGCCCGGCGGCAGCAGCTGCACGGCGGCCACCGCGGTGCCGAGGTTGAACGCGGCGTCGCTGTCGAGCATCCGTGCGGGCTGCATCGCGCCGGTGAGGACGACCACCCGATCGCGGACGACGCCGAGGGCCTCGGCCGTCGCGGTCATCGTGTCGGTGCCGTGGGTGAGGACGATCCGGTCCTCCTCGGCGGCGAGCACCCGCTCGCGGATGAGGGCCCGATCGGCGTCGTCGAGCTCGAGGCTGTCCTTGGCGAGGACCTCCTCGACGCGGAACTCGAGCGTGGTGAGCACCGGGGCGAGCAGGCGCGGCACCATCGGGGCGCCGATCTCGAGCTCGCCCGCGAGCGAGTACTCCTTGTCGACGGTGCCACCGGTGGTGAGGACGAGGATGCGGTCAGTCACGCGATCAGACTAGGCGCCGCCTCCGACACCGGCACGTTCGTGCGCAGTGGCCGCGCCACGGCGGCGGCGGCGGCCCGCATCGGGAACGATGGAGCGCATGACATCCTCCTCCCCCTCCCTCCTCCGCACCGGAGCCAAGGTGCTCCTCGGCTCCGCCCTCCTCTTCGCGGGGGTGAGCCACCTCACCCGCAAGCGGGAGGAGTTCCAGGCGCAGGTGCCCGAGTGGGTGCCGCTGGACAAGGACGCGGTCGTGCTCGCCTCGGGCGTGGTCGAGATAGGGCTCGGCGCCTCGCTGGTGCTCGCGCGCCGCCGGGCGCCGCTGGTCGGGGCCGCGGCCGCCGCCTTCTTCACCGCGATCTTCCCGGGCAACGTCTCGCAGTGGGTGACGCGGACGAGCGCCTTCGGCCTCGACACCGACCGCAAGCGCGCCGTGCGCCTCGCGTTCCAGCCGCTGCTGGTGGCGTGGGCGCTCTGGTCGACCCGTCGTCCGCGGGGCTGATCCCACTCGGCTGATGCCGCTCGGTGGGCGGCACGGCGCCGGCCGCGAGCGCGTGCCGTCCGCCGCCGGCCGCGGAGGATTCCCTTCAGACGTCGTGCTGCGCCTCGGCCAGCAGCGGCGCGAGCAGCTCCTCGATCCGGCGCCGCGCCCCCTCGGCGTCGCCCGCGGCGATCGCCTCGACCAGCTCGGCGTGCTGGCGGGCGTGCACGTCCTCCTCGCCGACGACGTCCTCCTCCAGCACCGACTCGAACATGCCGGTGAGGCCGTCGTAGAGCTCGACGAACAGGTCGTTGTGAGTCGCGACGACGACGGCCCGGTGCAGCGCGGTGTCCGCGGCGATCCGCTCGGCGAGCTCCGGCGCCTCCCACGAGCGGGCCCGGCGGGCCAGCAGGGCGCGGAGGGAGGCGACGTCCTCCCCGGTGCGGCGCTCGGCCGCCAGCGCGGCCGTCGCCCCGTCGATCGCGAACCGCAGCTCGAGGCCCTCCCGGCGGGCGGCGCTCGGGATGCGGCGGCGCAGCGACTCGGCGAGCTGCGAGCGCGCGGTGACGAACGTGCCGCGCCCCTGCTCCCGCCGCACGAGGCCCGCCTGCACGAGGGCCTGGACGGCCTCGCGGACGGAGTTGCGTCCGGCGCCGGTCCAGCGGGCGAGCTCGGCCTCCACCGGGATCCGCTCGCCGACGGCCCAGCGGCCGGAGCGGATCTCCTCGTGGAACAGCGCCGTGACGTGGTCGATCACGCTCTCGCGCTGGAACGGCGCCGCGGGGCTAGACTCGCCAGAATTCATCCCATCATCCTATCTCTCGGGGACTCCATGACCGCAGCACCGACGCTCCGCGCCACCGCCCTCCTGGCCCTCGCCGCCATCGCGATCACCGCGCTGAACCTCCGCACCGCCGTCACCGGCTTCAGCCCGCTGCTCGACACGATCGGCGCCGATCTCGGCTTCGGGCCCTCGCTCTACGGGGCGCTGGGGACGATCGTCACCGCCTCCTTCGCCGTCTTCGGCTTCGTCGCCGCGGCCGTCTCGCGCCGGATCGGCCTGGAGCGCACGCTCGCGATCGCGACGCTGGTGACCACACTGGGCATCGCCCTCCGCGCGCTCAGCCCGAGCCCGGTCGCTCTGGTGCTCTCGACCGTCGTCGCCTTCGCGGGCGTGGGCACCACGAACGTGCTCATCGTGCCGATCGTGAAGCGGTACTTCGCCGAGCGGATCAAGACGGTCAGCTCGCTCTACCTGGCGCTGCTGCAGGTGGGCCAGTTCGTCGCTCCGCTGGTCGCGGTGCCGCTGGCCTCGACGGCGGGGTGGCGCTGGGCGATCGGGATCTGGGCCGTGATGACGGCCGCGGCCTGCCTGCTCTGGGCGGCGCTCGCGACCCGCGGAGGAGGCGGGGCGGCTCCGGCCGCCGCCGGCGGCCGCGTGGACGGGGCCTGGCGCACGCCGCTGCTCTGGGCGATGGTGCTGATGCTCGGGATGACCGGTCTGCACACCTACGGGATCATTACCTGGCTGCCGACGATCCTCGTCGACGCGGGCGCGGATCCGGCGCAGGGCGGGGCGCTGCTGGCGCTGTTCTCGGTGTTCGGCCTCGCCGCCGCCTTCGTGGTGCCGCCGCTGACGCTGGGGATGCGCAACCCGGTCGTGGTCGTGGTGGTGTGCTGCGCGCTGCTCGCGGTCGGCTACGCCGGCCTCGTCGTCGCTCCGCTGGAGGGAGCCGTGGCGTGGGTGGTCTGCCTCGGGCTCGGCGTCAGCACGTTCCCGATGACGCTGACGCTCGTGAACGCGCGGACGCGGACGACCACCGGCTCCTCGACCCTCTCCGGCGCCACGCAGGGGCTCGGCTACGGGCTCGCCTGCCTCGGTCCGCTGCTGATCGGCGTGCTCTACGAGGCGCAGGGGGACTGGGGCGGCGCGTACGCGCTGCTGTTCGCCGGAGTGGCGGTGCTGCTGGTCAGCGGGATCGTCGCGTGCCGTCCGCGGTTCCTCGAGGACGAGGCGGCGCTCCGCCGGGCCTGAGCGGCGGCGCTCAGCGCGACGCGGCCGGAGCGAGCGCGGAGACGATCCGCCCCAGCCCGAAGCGCCAGGCGCTCTCCACATCGCCGCCGAGGGTGAAGGCGCCGGTGATCTCCATCCCGATGAACCCCGTCGCCCAGGCGGTCAGCGTGCGCGCCGCCTCGAGGGCGTCCTCCTCGCCCGCCAGCTGCGCGGTGAGGTCCAGCAGGCGGGCGCTCGCCGCGTCGCGGTACTCCTGGGCGGTGACGGGCGTGCCGGGAGCGGGGGCCGTCACGAGGAGGAACGCGGCCGGCCGCTCTCTGGCCGGAGCTCCTGGCCGAGCTGCGCGCAATGGGCCGCACCCTCGACGACGTGCGCGGCGTCGTGCTGACCCACGGCGACTCCGACCACGTGGGCTTCGCCGAGCGCCTGCGCCGCGACCACGGCGTGCCGGTCCACGTGCACGCCGCCGACGCCGAGCGGGCGAAGGGCGGGGCGAAGCCGAGGATCGCGACACCGCGGCTGCGCGTCCTGCCGCTCCTCGGCTTCGCGGCCTACGCGCTGCGGAAGGGCATCGCGACGGTCCCGCCGCTCACCGAGGTCGTCGAAGTGCACGACGGGCAGACGCTCGACCTGCCGGGCACTCCGCGCGTGATCGCGCTCCCGGGCCACTCCCCGGGGAGCATCGCCGTGCACGTGCCGCCGGCCGACGCGGTCTTCGTCGGCGACGGGCTGACCACCCGCCACGTGCTCACCGGCCGCACGGGTCCGCAGCCCGCGCCCTTCACCGACGAGCCGGAGCAGGCGCTCGCGTCGCTCCGGGCGCTCCTGCCCACCGGGGCGCGCTGGGTGGTGCCGGGCCACGGAGCGCCGTGGAGCGGCGGGATCGAGGCGGCGGTCCGGCTGGTCGAGAGCGCCTGAGGCGCGGAGCCGTTCAGGAGGCGGGGACGAGCTTCCAGCGGTCGGCGAGGATCTCGAGGCCCTTGTCGAAGGTCGCCGACCACGCCGTGACGTCGTGGGCGCTGTCCGGCACCTCGAGGTAGGTGGCGCTCATGCCGGCGGCGACGGCCGCGGCGTAGACGGTCTTCGCTCCGGGGAGGAACGAGGTGTCCTCGGCGCCGACTCCGAAGATCGCGACGGTGCCGGTGTAGGGGGCGTTCGCCGCGAGGACGTTCACCGGCTTCGCGGCCTCGTAGGCGGCCTGGTCGTCGCCGAACCCCTGCGCGACCGTCGCCGCCTCGCTGCCGAGGGTCGGCGCGAGCTCGCCCGAGGCGTCGACGATGTTGCCGAAGAGCGACGGGTGGCCGGCGCCGAGCTGGATCGAGCAGGTCCCGCCCTGCGAGAGGCCGCCGATCGCCCAGTGCTGCGCGTCGCCGAGCACCGGCAGGTTCGCGCGGATCCAGTTCGGGACGTCGACGGTGAGGTAGGTGGCGGACTTCCCGAGCGGCGAGTCGACGCACATCGGGTTCCTGTCCGGATCGCCCAGCTGGTCGGGCGACACGACGATCGGCGCGAGGCCGGCGTGCGTGGCGGCGTAGGCGTCGAGGGTCTGCTGGAACTTCTCGGTCGAGAGCGGATCGGAGGGCGACCCCGGCTGCCCCGAGAGCATGATCATCACCGGCAGCAGCGGCGGTGCCGCGGTGAGGGCCGCGGGCGGGAGGTAGACCACGGCGTCGCGGGCCGGGAAGCCCGACGCGGTGGCGGGGATGGCGACCGTCGAGACCGAGCCGACGGCGGGCATCCCGGCCGGGGCGGTCCAGGTCGCGAGGTCCGAGTGCGGTCCGTCCGCGGCGGCGACCGGCACGGAGGAGTCGGAGTACGCGCTGATCCCGAGCGCGCTGCGCACCGTGGGGTACTGGCCGAAGTCGATGTTGACGGTCATCGCGGCCGCCGCGACGACGAGCACTCCGGCCGCGAGCGATGCGAGAACCCCCCGCGCGCGGCGGCGGGCGATCGCGTGCCCGAGGACGACCAGGGCGACGCCCAGCCCGCCGATCCCGAGGCCGATCGCGACCCGGGTGACCGGCGTGAAGTCGACGCCGAACGGGCCGTCGGGCCCGTCGACGAGGGCGGCCAGGGCGGCACCGCCGATCAGGCCCAGGAGGAGGACCGCGACGGCGATCCCGCCGCGTCGGGAGCGCCCGCGGCGGGGAGCGCGGACGTGGGCGGCGAGCAGGAGGAGGAGCGCTCCGATCGCGAGCACGTAGACGGCGACGACGAGGGGGCCGGAGACGAGGCTCAGGTCGAGGAGAGAGGTCATGCGTCGATCCGGTCGGAGGGTGCTCGGGCGGGCGTCAGTCTGGCGGCGGTCTCTGGAGGAGAGCCGGGAGCTGTCGGGAGCGATTCTCCTCCCCGGGCGCGGATCCACCGAGCTCTCCACCGATCGGGCGCAACCCCGCGCGCCGCGCCGCCGCTCCCGCCTAGCGTGGGATTCCCGACGCACACCGCGCCCTCACGAAGGAGCCCGCACCATGACGCAGCACCCCCGCCTCGAGACCTCCTCCCGCGAGGCCCGCGCATGAGCCGCGGAGTCGCCGTCGTCACGGGCGGCACGGCCGGGCTCGGACGCGCCACGGTCCGCGAGCTCGCCTCCCGCGGCTGGGACGTCGCCGTGCTGGCACGCGGCGAGGACGGACTGGCGGCCACGGTCGCCGAGATCGAGCAGAAGGGCCGGCGCGGGCTGGGCATCCCGACCGACGTGGCCGACCGCGAGGCCGTCGAGTCGGCGGCCGACCGGGTCGAGGCCGAGCTCGGCCCGATCGAGCTGTGGGTCAACGACGCGATGGTCGGCGTCTTCGGCGAGTTCCTCTCGACCGAGCCCGCCGACTTCGAGCGCGCCGTGGGCGTCAACTTCTTCGGCTTCGTCAACGGCACCCGCGCAGCCCTCTCCCGGATGACCCCGCGCGACCGCGGGCACGTCATCCAGGTCGGCTCCGCCCTCGCGCACCGGGGCATCCCGCTGCAGGCCGCGTACTGCGCCTCCAAGTTCGGCGCCCGAGGCTTCACCGAGGCCGTCACCGCGGAGCTGCTGCACGCGAAGAGCCGCGTGCGCCTGTCCGAGGTCGACATGCCGGCGCTCAACACCATCCAGTTCAACTGGGTGAAGTCGCAGCTGCCGCACCACCCGCAGCCCGTGCCGCCGATCTACGAGCCCGAGGTGGGGGCGATCGCGATCGCCGACGTGGCCGATAAGCCGCGCCGCCGCACGTGGGTCGGCGAGCCGACCGCGGGCACCATCCTCGGCGACCGCTTCGCCGGGCGCTTCATGGACTGGTACCTCGCCCGCAGCGCCTTCGACGGTCAGCAGGCCCCCGACAAGACGGAGCCGATGCTGCCGAACAACGTCTACGAGCCGGTCCCCGGCGATCACGGCGCGCGCGGCCTCTTCAGCGACCGCGCGCACACCATGACGCCCCAGATCTGGATGATCCGCCACCGCGCCCTGAGCTACGCGGGGGCCGCCGCGGCCCTCGCCGCCGGCGCCGCGGGCGTCGTCTCGGCCCTGCGGAGGAAGTGACCGTGGTCGACGCCGTCGTCATCGGGGCGGGGCCCAACGGCCTCGCCGCCGCGGTCACGCTCGCGCGGGCCGGGCTCTCGGTCACCGTGCTCGAGCGCAACGAGACGATCGGCGGCGGCGCGCGCACGGCGGAGCTGACACTGCCCGACTTCCACCACGACGTCTGCTCGGCGGTGCACCCAATGGCGCTCGCGTCCGGCTTCTTCCGCGCCTTCGGGCTCGACCGGCGCATCGAGCTGGTCGTCCCCGAGATCTCGTACGCGCATCCGCTCGACGGCGGCCGCGCGGGCATCGCCTACCGCGACCTCGACCGCACGGCCGAGGCGCTGGGGCGCGACGGAGCGGCGTGGCGCGCCCTGATGGGACCTCTCTCCGAGCGGGCCGACCGCGTCGCGGGCTTCACGAACGACGCGCTGCTGCGGATCCCGACGGACCCGAGCGTGCTGATCCGCTTCGGACTGCGGGTGCTCGAGCAGGGCACCCCGGTGTGGAACCTGCGCTTCCGCGACGACGTCGCCCCGGCGATGTTCTCCGGGGTCGCCGCGCACTCGATCCGCCCGATGCCGAGCCCGTCGACGGCCGCGGCCGCCCTGGCGCTCGGCGCCTACGCCCACGCGCGCGGCTGGCCGGTGCCGATCGGAGGCAGCCAGTCGATCGTCGACGCGCTCGCCGACGACCTCCGGGCGCACGGCGGCACCATCGAGACCGGCGTCGAGGTGACCTCGCTCTCCGAGCTGCCCCCGGCCCGCGCCGTGCTCGTCGACGGCACGCCGACGGCGCTGCTCGCGATGGCGGGGGACCGGCTGCCCCCGGCGTACGCCGCGGCCCTCCAGCGCTTCCGCTACGGCAACGGCGTGGCCAAGGTCGACTTCGCCCTCGACGGGCCGGTGCCGTGGACGAACCCGGAGCTCGCCGGCGCAGGCACGTTGCACGTGGGCGGCAGCCGCGCCGAGATCGCGGCCGCCGAGCGCGACGTGAAGCGCGGCCGGCACAGCCGCAGCCCCTACGTGCTGGTGGCGCAGCCCTCGATCGCCGATCCGACCCGGGCGCCCGAGGGCAAGCACGTCCTCTGGGCGTACACGCACGTCCCCCGGTACTCGCCCGCCGACCAGCAGGAGGCGATCACCGCCCAGATCGAGCGCTTCGCCCCCGGGTTCCGCGACCGCGTGATCGGCGCCTCCTCGATGACCGCCCGCGACATGCAGGCCTACAACCCGAACTACCTGGGCGGGGACATCGCCGCCGGAGCCGCGAGCGTCGCGCAGCTGCTCTCGCGCCCGGTCCCCACGAACGACCCATGGCGGACGCCCGCGAAGGGGCTCTACCTCTGCTCCTCGTCCACCCCGCCCGGGCCGGGCGTGCACGGCATGGCCGGCTGGCACGCCGCCCGCAGCGCGCTGCGGCACGAGTTCGGGGTGCGCGAGTCGCCCGACCTGTCGCCGGAGGCGCACCCGGCCTGAGCCGCCGCCGTTGCGCTGCGCCCGTCGCCGCCCCCGGCCTGCCAGGCTGAGGGACGGCGCCGCCACGCGCCCGACCACCACCAGAAGGAGCCCGCGATGTCCCGCACCACCCGCGTCGTCCACTGCCCGCCCGAGTCCGTCTTCGCGGTGCTCGCCTCCGGCTGGCTGTTCCCGAGCTGGGTCGTCGGCGCGTCGCGGATGCGGAAGGTCGACGCCGACTTCCCGCACGTGGGCTCGCAGCTGCACCACTCCTTCGGCCTCTGGCCGCTCGTGATCGACGACCGCACCACGGTCCTCGAGTGGGACCCGCCGCGCCGGATGGTCATCCAGGCCGCCGGCTGGCCGCTCGGCGAGGCCCGGGTGCGCGTCGAGGTCGAGCCGCACGCGCGCGGCGCGAAGGTGCGGATGCACGAGGCGCCCGTGAAGGGCCCGGGCACGCTCATCCCGAAGCTGCTGATGCACTCGTTCCTCTGGATCCGCAACCGCGAGGCCGTGCGCCGGCTCGCCCACATGGCCGAGGCGGGAGCCGCGGGCCGCACGCTCGCGCCCGCCTCGCTCCCCTCGCCCGCCGACCGCGCCGGGATCGACCGGCCGAAGCACGTCTGGGCGCGCCTGACCGGAGCGATCGGGTCGATCGCGGTCGGGACGCTCGTGGTCCGCGGCGTCCTCGCGGCCGTGCGACGCGCCCGGAGCTGACGGGCCCGGACCCGACGGCGCCCGGAGTCGGCGGCGCCCCGGCAGGACGCCGCCCGGGTCAGACGATCCGCTCGACCAGCCGCACGTGCTGCACCGCGACGCGCTTCGGCTCGCCCGCGAAGGCGGCGTCGCGCTCTGGCGAGGCCAGGTACGCCCGCTCGACCTCGGCGAACGCGTCGGCGTCGCCGGCCGTGCTGACCGCCCAGACGAACTCGTTCACCTCGCGGTCGGCGTAGGCGAACTCGATCCGGAAGCCGTGGGCCTCGCGCGCCGGCACGATCCGCTCGGGGAACCAGGCGAGGAAGTCGTCCATCACCCCGTCCATCAGCTCGTAGCGTCGGAGTTGGATCGTCCTGGTCTCGGCTGCAGCGCTCATGCTGCGACGGTACCCGCCCGGCGGCCGCGCCGTCGCCGCGCTACGCTCGCCGCCGACAGCCCCACGCCGAGGAGGAAAGCACGGACCCCCGCCACCGCTCCCTCGCGCTGCTCGTCGCCGGCTGCTTCTTCATGGAGAACCTCGACGCCACGATCGTGACGACCGCCGCGCCCGCGATCGCCGCCGACCTGGGCGTCGACTCCGCCGCGGTCTCGATCACCGTCACCGCGTTCCTCCTCACCGTCGCCGTCCTCATCCCGGCCTCGGGCTGGCTCAGCGAGCGCTTCGGCGTGCGCCGCGTCTTCACCACCGCGATCGCCGTCTTCACCCTCGCCTCCCTGCTCTGCGCGCTCAGCCCCACGCTGCCGCTGCTGGTCGGCGCCCGCGTCCTGCAGGGCGTCGGCGGCGCGCTGATGGTGCCGGTCGGCCGGCTCGCGGTGCTGCGGGCGACTCCGCGGGAGGGGATCATCCACGCCATCGCGATCCTGGTCTGGCCGGGACTGGTCGCCCCCGTGATCGCGCCGTTCCTCGGCGGGCTGCTCACGACCGTCGCCTCCTGGCACTGGATCTTCCTGATCAACCTGCCCCTCGGGGTCGTCGCGTTCGCGATCGCGCGCCGGATCGTCCCCGCCACCTCCGAGAGCGCGCCGCCCCCGCTCGACGTCACGGGGCTGGTGCTCGTCGCGGTCGGGCTCGGCGCGCTGGTCGGAGCGGCGGGGCTCCTCACCGGCTCCGAGCTCGACGGGCGGGCGGTGGCGCCGCTGCTCGTCGGCGCGGTCGTGACGGCGCTCGCCGTGCGGCACCTGCGCCGCGCCGAGCATCCGCTCGTGCGGCTCGACGCCTTCCGCTTCCGCACCTTCCGGGTCGCCAACGCGAGCGGATCGCTCTACCGGGCGACCGTGAACGCGGTGCCGTTCCTGCTCCCGCTGCTGTTCCAGGACGCGTTCGGCTGGAGCCCGGTGCAGGCCGGCTCCGTGGTGCTGGCGCTCTTCGCCGGCAACCTGGCGATCAAGCCGGCCACGACTCCGCTGTTGCGGCGCCTCGGCTTCCGCGGGGTGCTGGTCGCGGCGAGCGCGGTCGGGGCGGCGTGCATGGCGGCGATGGCGTTCCTCGAGCCGGCGACTCCGGTGGCGCTCGTGGTGGCGCTGCTGGTGCTGAGCGGAGTGGCCCGCTCGGCGGGCTTCACGGCCTACAACACCGTCACGTTCGCCGAGGTCCCGCAGGAGGGGATGTCGGGCGCGAACACCCTCAACGCCACCACGCAGCAGATCGCGGCCGGACTCGGAGTCGCGGTGGGCGCGGTGGCGCTCGCCGTCGGCACCGCGATCGGGCCCGGCCTCGTCCCGTACCGCGTCGCCTTCCTCGCCCTCGCGGTGCTGACCCTCGTGCCGCTCGCCGCCGCCGCCCGGCTCCCGCGCGACTCCGGGAGCGCCCTCACCGCCTGACCCGCGCGCGCGTCAGGCGAGGCCGAGCGCGATCCCGTCGAGGATGTCGTGCGCGGTCGAGCGGACCCGGTCGACGCCCGGCGACGCCTCGTGGACCGCGCGGAGGACCTCTCCCCAGACCAGCGCGCCGGCCGCCAGCACGTCCTCGCGCCCCGGGCGCACCCAGGGGAGGGCCGCCGTCCCCTCCGGAGACAGCGCGGCGAGCTCGTCGCAGGCGGCGAGGACGTCGGAGAGGGGGAGGGACGTCTCGAGCGCAGCGCGGTCGGTGCTGCGGAGGACGTGCGCGGTGATCGTGAGCACGGTCGCGGCGACGCCGACGACGCTCCGGGCCTGCGAGAGGTCGACGGAGGAGGCGGCCAGCGCGGCGCCCACGTCCGCCCGCATCGCCGCGCGCTCGCCCTCCGTCGGTTCGGCGGCCCGGCGGTGGCGCTCGGTCAGGCGGACGCTGCCGACGTCCATCGAGTGCGCCTGCTCCGGCTCCGCTCCGCCGAGCACGAGCTCGGTCGAGCCGCCGCCGAGGTCGACGACCAGCACGGGCCGGGCGGAGTCGACGGCCGAGACCGCGCCGCGGAAGGAGAGCCGCGCCTCCTCCTCGCCGGAGATCGTCTCCGGGGTGACGCCGAGGATCCGCTCGACGGCGGCGAGGAAGTCCTCGCGGTCGGCCGCGTCGCGGGTGGCCGAGGTGGCGACGAAGCGGAGGTGCTCGGCGCCGGCCTCCTGCGCGGCGGCCGCGTACTCGCGGGTGACGGCGAGGGTCCGCTCGAGCGCGGCCGGGTCGAAGCGGCCGGTGCGGTCGACCCCGCGGCCCAGCCGCACGAGCTCGGTGCGGCGCTGGACGTCCCGGAGGCGGCCGCCCTCCACGTCGGCGATCAGCAGGCGGAGGGAGTTGGTGCCGCAGTCGAGCGCCGCGACGCGCGTGGGGGAGGACATCCGCCCATTCTGCCCGCGCGGCCCGGGCCGGAGGCGGGCGATAGCCTGGGGGAGAGACGAAGGAGCCGCCCGTGCACGAACACCACGTCCGCGTCCACCGCAGCGACGAGGAGCTCCCGCGACACGGGCAGCTCGCCCACGCGCTCGCCGAGGTCGCCGCCGATCCGGTCGAGATCGACGACGAGGTCGCCGAGATGGTGGTCAACCGGGTCATCGACAACGCCGCCGTCGCCACCGCGTCGCTCCTGCGCCGCCCGGTCGTCGCCGCCCGCGCGCAGGCTCTCGCGCACCCCGCCTCCATCGGCGGCCAGGGCTCGGTCGTCCTCGGCGTCGACCCGGCCCGCCGGGTCTCGCCCGAGTGGGCGGCCTGGGCCAACGGAGTCGCCGTGCGCGAGCTCGACTACCACGACACGTTCCTGGCGGCCGAGTACTCGCACCCGGGCGACAACATCCCTCCGCTGATCGCCGTCGCCCAGCACGCGGGCATCGGCGGGGCGCAGCTCGTCCGCGGCATCGTCACCGGATACGAGGTCCAGGTCGACCTGGTGCGCGCGATCAGCCTGCACCGGCACAAGATCGACCACGTCGCGCACCTCGGCCCCTCGGCCGCCGCCGGGATCGGCACGCTGCTCGGCCTCGACGTCGCGACGATCGAGCAGGCCGTCGCGCAGGCCCTGCACACGACGACCGCCACGCGGCAGTCGCGCAAGGGCGAGATCTCGAGCTGGAAGGCGTACGCGCCGGCCTTCGCGGGGAAGATGGCGATCGAGGCGGTCGACCGGGCGATGCGCGGCGAGACCAGCCCGTCGCCGATCTACGAGGGCGAGGACGGCGTCATCGCCTGGATGCTCGACGGCGCCGACGCGAGCTACGACGTCCCGCTGCCCGACCGCGGCGAGGCCAAGCGCGCGATCCTCGACACGTACACGAAGGAGCACTCGGCCGAGTACCAGGCGCAGGCGCTGATCGACCTCGCCCGCCGCCTGCACCGCACGCACCCCGAGGCCGCCGATCCCGAGCGCGTCGAGCGGATCGTCCTGCACACCTCGCACCACACGCACTTCGTGATCGGCTCGGGCGCGAACGACCCGCAGAAGTACGACCCGGCCGCGTCCCGCGAGACGCTGGACCACTCCGTGCCGTACATCTTCACGGTGGCGCTGCAGGACGGCGCCTGGCACCACGTGCACAGCTACGCCCCCGAGCGGGCCGCCCGCGCCGACACCATCGCGCTCTGGCACCGGGTCACGACGCAGGAGGACGCGGAGTGGACGCGCCGCTACCACTCCACCGATCCGGGCGAGAAGGCGTTCGGCGCCCGCGTCGAGATCCTGATGACGGACGGCACGACGATCGTCGACGAGATCGCGGTGGCGGACGCGCACCCGCTGGGCGCGCACCCGTTCAGCCGCGAGCAGTACGTGTCGAAGTTCCGCACGCTCGCCGCCGACGTGCTCGAGAAGTCCGAGATCGAGCGCTTCCTCGACCTCGCGCAGCGCCTGCCCGAGCTGACCCCGGAGGAGGTCGGCCGCCTCAGCGTGATCGCCGCTCCCGGCGTCCTCGCCTCGATCGAACCCCCGCGCGGCCTGTTCTGATCCCGCCGCGGGAGGGTCGTCCGCACGCACGGTGACGCGCGCACGGACGGCCTCCCGCGGCGGGGAGCGCCGTCGTCAGGCGGTCTGCTCGGCGACCCAGTCCTGGATCTCGGCGATGAAGCGCCGGCGCGAGAAGACCCGGCTCCGGGCCCGGAAGGCGTCGACGTCGAGCGCGAGCGCACGGCGCAGCAGGTCGCTCCAGTCGGGATCCCCCTCGAGGTCCGCGATGACGCCCCCGCCGGCGAGGGACACGCTCTCGCGCACTCCGCCGATGTCGGTCCCGATGACCGGCGTCCCGCAGGCCATCGCCTCGACGGGCATGATCCCGAAGTCCTCGACCGCGGGGAAGACGTACACGAGCGCCTGCGCGTAGAGCGCGCGGATCAGCTGGTCGGAGGGCGAGATGACGAAGGTCACGTCGGCCCGGATCTCCTCGGCGTAGGCGCGGAGCCGCGCCTCCCAGGGGCCGTGCCCGGCGATGACGACCGGCAGCCCGGTGCGGGCTCCGGCGTCCATGACCTTCTCGAGGCGCTTGTAGGGGACGAACCGCGAGGCGCCCAGGATGAACGGCCGGGCGAGCGAGTCGAGGAGGCGCAGCTCGTCGTCGTCGAGCGGGGAGCGCCAGTCGGTGATCGTCGAGAGCAGCTCGGTGTTCACCGGCGGGTAGATGACCCTCGACGGCTGGTGCCACGCGTCGCGCACCCGCTGCCCGGTGAAGAGGCTGTTCACCGCGATGGAGGAGGCCTCGGCGGCGCGGAGGCGGTCGATCGGCTTGAGGAGCAGGCTCGCGGTGCGGGCGGCGAGGCTGCTGCCGCGGCCGTCGCGGTCGGGCTCCCAGATGTAGCGGGCCGGGGTGTGCGCGTAGACGAGCTTGCGGGTCGGTCCGCTGGTGCGGACGTGGTGGGCGAAGAGGTGCGAGCTGACCAGCACCCACTCGCGGGAGGCGCCGACCGGGAGCCTCCACGTGGGCAGCATCGCCGGCAGAGCGAGGACCTTGTGGCGGCGCAGCGGCGTGCGCGCCAGCCAGGACTCCGAGACGGGCCTGCCGACGACCTCGGCGCAGTCGCTCCAGAGGACGCGGACGTCGGCGTCGGCGAAGGCCTCGGTCATCGCCTCGAGCACGCGCTCGGCGCCTCCGCGGCGCTCGACCCACTCGTGCACGATCAGGCCGGGACCGACCGGGGGGACGGATCGGGAACGGGTGGTCGCGTCGATGACGGCAGTGATGATGGGCCCCTTCCCCCGGGCGTGCGGTGAGGATCGGGCGGCCATCCGGAGACGGGAGCGGCTCCGAATGCTTATCCGTCGTCGGTGACCGATCAGCAGTGCAGTAGAAGCTAAGCGGCTCGTGGAGAAGGAATCGAAAGGCGAGTACGAGTCGTCGCAGAACGACGGGGAAAGAAGAGTCCGATGATCCGGATAAGCCGCGAGTGGAATGGCGAGGATCGTCTGGAGTTCGTCGCGGAGGTGCTATTCCCTCGGAGATCACAACGATGGAGAAGAGTCGCGGAGAAGAAGAAGTCACTCTTTCAGTGACGCCGTGCCGGAAGGATCAGGAGACGCCGATGCGCTGCAGGGTCTGCCACCGCCACTGGTCGCGGACGCCCTCGCGCACGGTGCGCACCGCCCGCCAGCCCAGCTCCCGCTCGGCGCGTGCCGGGTCGGCCCAGCTCGCGGCGAGGTCGCCCGGCCGGCGCCCCACGGCCCGCCACCGGACCGTCTCCCCGCTCGCCCGCTCGACCTCGTCGATCAGCTCGAGGACGCTCGTCGGCGAGCCCGTGCCGAGGTTGTAGACGCGGTGCCCGGGCCGCGCGCGCTCGAGCGCCGCGACGTGCCCGGCCGCGAGATCGCAGACGTGGATGTAGTCGCGCAGCCCCGTGCCGTCGGGGGTCGGGTAGTCGTCGCCGAGGACGTCGACGCACCGGGAGGGGTCGCCCGCGGCCCGCGTCAGCACGGGCAGGAGGCTCCCCGGCGCCGTGGCCGGATCCTCGCCGATCCGCCCCGACGGGTGCGCGCCGATGGGATTGAAGTAGCGGAGGCTGACCGCGCGCAGGAGGGGATCGGCACGCGCGGCGTCGCCGAGGATCTCCTCGATGACGCGCTTGGTCGCGCCGTAGGGGCTCGCCGCGCTGAGCCCGGCGGGGGAGTCCTCCCCGACCGGCATCGCGCCGCCCGGGCTGTAGACGGCCGCCGAGCTCGAGAACACGACGGTGCGGATCCCCGCCTCCGCTGCGACCGAGAACGCCGCGGTGGCGAGCCCGACGTTGACCGTCCAGTACTCGACGGGCCGCCGCACCGAGTCGCCGACCGACTTGAGCCCGGCGAGCAGGACCAGGGCGTCGACCGGGCCGTGGGCGGCGAGGAAGCGGGTCAGTGCGGCCGTGTCGCGCGCGTCGGCGATCAGGCGGGGGACCACCGAGCCGGTCAGCTCCTCCACCGTGTCGAGGGTCCGCTCGCTCGCGTGCGAGAGGTCGTCCACGACCAGCACCTCGTGGCCGCTCTCGAGGAGCGCGACGGCGGTGTGGCTCCCGATGTAGCCCGCTCCGCCCACCAGAAGGACTCGCATGCGGGGGAGCCTAGATCGGCTCCCGCACGGCGTTGGCGCCGCTGTCGGGCCCGCGGATCCGTCGATCCGCGCCGCCGTCACCCGTGCGCGGGACGCCCTCTGCCGCGGTCGTAGCCCGCGATCGCTGCGGACTCGACGGCGAGCGCGACCAGCTTCTCGCCGACCGGGCGGGGCACCACTCCGAGCGCGGCGTCCGCGAATCCCGCGACCAGTGCCGTCCGCCGCTCGCTCCCGTCGCGGGCCAGGAGGCGCACGGCTGCGTCCCACGCGCCGGCTGCGGGCACCGCCTCCCGCACCTGCTCGGGGTGCAGCCGCTCGAAGGTGCGGCGGGCCGCCCCCGAGAGGAACGCGCGCCGGCTGCGGACCGCCGCCGAGACGGAGGCGCCGTGGTGCAGGGCCTCGGCGCCGGGCTCGATCCGCACCGGCACTCCCAGGCGGTGCAGCCGGTAGCCCCAGTCGACGTCCTCCCAGCCGTACTCGCGGTAGTCGGTGCTGTAGCCGCCGACCCGGTCGTACGTCGCCCGCGTCACCGAGACGTTGCCGCCCCAGTAGCGCCAGGAGGCGTCGGAACCCGCCGCGTAGGCGCCGCGGCGGAAGCGCTCGCCGGCGGGCCGGCCGTAGGCGCGGGAGTAGGCGGTGCCCGGGTCGACGTCGGGGCAGAGGCCGACGACGCCGATGACCGCGTCCCGGTGGGCCGCGACGTGCGCGGCGGCCCAGCCCGGGCCGGGCTCGAGGTCGTCGTCGCAGCGGATCAGCACGTCGCCCCGCGCGGCGTCGAAGCCGGCGGTGAGCGCGGCGGAGCGCCCCCGGTTCTCGGGGAGCACGACGCGGCGCACGGGCACGGGGGAGGCGTCGAGGGCGGGCTCGCTGGCATCGACGACGCCGTCGAGGACCACGACCACGTCGAGGTCGCGGTGGGTCTGAGCCGCGAGGGCGGCGAGGAGGCGGGGCAGGCGGGCCGCCCCCGCGTAGCTGGGGACGACGACGCTCGCGACACTCATCGGGACTCCTCGCCGCGCGGGCTGCTCTCGACCAGGAGCAGCTCCTCCAGCCCGCTCAGCACGCGCGCCAGGTCGTCGGCGATGGCGCCGGGATCGGTGGTGTGGAGGCGGGCGAGCCGGTCGGCCAGGCCGGAGAAGTCCTGCGGCTCGTCGTCGAGCGCGCGCCAGGTCGCGGCCACGCTCTCGCGCAGCGCGTAGGGGCTGCCCATCGGGGAGACGTCCAGCGGGAGCACCAGGACGCGCCCGTTCAGATCGACGGAGGCCGTGTCCGGGCGGCGCCGCCAGAGAAGGAGCCGGGGGTCCTCTGCCATCTTCTCCGCGTCCTCTCCGCTGATCGCCGCCAGTGCGAGTAGAAATCCGCCAGCGCCTCTTATCGCGACGCCTCTCTCGCTATGTTTGCCGCCGACGCGCCAAGGGGTCTACGTCGAGCGACAGCACCGGAGGGCCGCCAATGTCGGAGTCTAATCCGCTCGCATCCAGCGATATCAGCGATAAGAGCGAGAAGAAGAGCGCGAATTCCGCGGGCGTCTTCGCACGGCGGACGGTCGTGGCCGGAGCGGTCTGGTCGGTGCCCGCGGTGATGCTGGCGCAGTCCGCCTCCGCCGTCTCGATCAGCTGCTTCCCGGTGGGCACGGTCTTCCAGGCGGTCGCCCGCGGACGCCTCCTCAGCGGCTTCCTCGGCGGCGTGAACCTCGACAATGTCGCCGGTGTCTCGGGCGTGACGGCGACTGCGCCGGCGTCGGGACCGAATCCGCCCGACCCGGTCGTCGTGACGGGCGGCGTCAACGCCACGGTACTGAACGGCATCGCCGTGAACGCGACCGGGCTGACCGGCACGCTCTCCTCCCTCCTCACGCTGGCGGCTCCCGCCGGCGTCGGCACCCTCAACCAGTACGCGGAGGCGAGCACCACCGGCACCGTCCGCGGAGCCTCCGGTGCGATCACCAATGCCGGCCAGCTGGCGCTGACCCCGACGTCGGGGAGCTACCCCGACTTCGGCACCGTCAACCTGCAGGCGATCCTCGCCGCCGTCGGCGGGCCTGGTCTGTCTGACCTCCTGACCAACGTTGCCGGGCTCACTCTGCAGATCGGCGCCGTCACCGGACGCGCAGCTCTTCAGTCGGCCTGCGTGCCCGGGTCGGACAACCTGCAGCGCGACTACCAGATCACCAGGCTGAACCTGGTGCTCACGTCGACGGCGCTGACAGCTCTCGTCACTCAAGTGACGACCGCCCTGACGACGATCGGCAATATCGGTCTTGTCACCGTCGACACCGCCGCCATCCTCGCGGGGAACCTGCCGGGTGGAGGTCAGCCGATCCAGGCGAGCCTCGGGACGACTCCGGCGACACTGACCATCGATCTCGCCTCCCTCCTCGGGCCGGCTCCCGGGCAGCCCGGGAACACGCAGTTCGGCTCCTACTCCGCCTTCCTCAACAACCTCCCGCCGAACTCGACGCTCCTCGTGGACAGCGGACTCGGCGTTCCGGCGGCGGCCCTGACCGCCTTCACGACGTCGCTGGTCACCGTGCTCACACAGCGGCTGCGCGAGAACATCAGGATCCTCGGGATCCCGCTGAACGGCGCTGGCGTGCTCGCCAGCGTCTTGACCCTGGTCCTGAACGTGCTGAACCCGCTGCTCGCGGCCCTGCCTGCTCTTGTCGGAGCCGTTGTCACCACCGCGATCACCCCGGTCTTCGCCGCCCTGCGGGACGTCATCCAGATCGACGTCAACGCGCAGAACCGCTCGACCAACCCGACCGGGCCCGCCGCCCTCGAGGCGCTCCCCGTCGGCCGCTACGACGTCGCGGCGCTCTACATCCGCGCGGTGGGGCTCGTGAACCTGCTCGACCTGTTCATCGCCCGCGGCTCCGTCGGGCCGAACGTCCGCACGGGCTAGCCGCGCTCGGCGCCGTCAGGCGCCGCGGACCACGAGGCCGTGCTCGACCATCGCGTCGAGCACGGCCTCGACGTGCGCCCGGGGGTCGCCCGCGGGCGGGGCGCCGTGCTCGGCGACGACGGCCCCGGTCAGCGCGTCGACCGTCGCGGGCGTCCCGAGAGCACGCCACAGCACCGGGCCGATCCCGGTGAGCGTCTCGACCCGCTCGTCGAGGAGGCAGCTGACCACTCCGTCGCGCTCGACCCACTCGACGCCGGCGGCGCGCGCGAGCAGACCCGGGCCGGGCGCCGCCGCATCGGCCTCGGGCGCGTCGGCGACGACCGGCGACGCCTCCCCGAGGCGCTCCAGGAGCGGCAGCACCGTCTCCGCCTCGCGGTAGTGGAGCACCCGGGCCCCGCCGACGGAGTCGAGCAGCCCCGCGAGGTGGTGCAGCGCCGCGGGCAGCCGTGCGAAGTGGCTCAGCTCGGGCAGCAGCACCGAGAGCGCCTCGTCGAAGGCGATCGGCTCGAGCCGGGGCTCTGCCGGGCCGGACGGGTCGCGGGCGATCAGGAGCAGGGCGGCCAGGCGCAGCGGAGCGTCCGGCAGCGGCTGCAGGCCCATCGCGGCGGGGGAGCGGTGCCGCTTCCAGTCGCCGCCGTCGAGGAGGGCGACGGGCTTCCGGAACGGCAGCACCCGCCCGTCGCGGCGGACGGCGAGCGTCTCGTCGGTCACGTACCCGTACCGCCGAGCGGCGAGGCTCACGAGGGTCGACTTCCCGGCACCGGGCCGGCCGACGAACGCGACGACGCGGCCGTCGGTCAGGGCGACCGCGGAGGCGTGCACGCTGAGCAGCCGGCCCTCGCAGGCGTCGGCCGCCGCGAGGGTGAGCGCGGCGCCGATGTGCTCGGCGAGGGCGTCCTCGGTCGGCTGCGCGATCACTCCCGGCTCCCCGACCGGCTCGGTCAGCGACACCCGGTACTCGGAGCCCGGGCGATCGGCGTCGTCGTCCACGTCGTTCCACGACTCCTCCACCTCCGCCACGAAGCGGTCGGGGACGGTGTCGTCGAAGGTGAAGCGCACGCCGAGACCGAAGGGGGCGCGGATCAGCCGGCGGGTCATGTCAGGTCCTGTCCGTCCGTCGGAGGTGGTCCCACGCGAGCGGAGCCGTGCGGGCGCCGCGGCGCAGCCGCCGCCACCAGCCGGCCGCCACGTCGATCCGGCGCGGGCCGATGGCGGGGTCCGCGGCACGCAGGGCGTGGGGAGCGGGGAAGACGGCGCGGGCGAGGAGCAGCGGCCGCTGCCGCCAGCCGGCCGCGCGCACGGCCTGCACCCACCCCGCGGAGGCGTGGGGCGAGCTCGCGTTGATCCGCCACGCCCGCAGCTCGGCCGCGGGCACCTCCCCGGCGCGCGCGCGGATGCCGAGCGCATCGAGGAAGGGCTGCGCGGTCTGGACGGCGCCGAGCTCCTCCGCCGCCGCCCGGAGCGGAGCGTGCAGCTGCGCGCGGGCGGCCACCGCCTCGACGAGCAGGTCGTAGTCGGAGGGCCGCGTGAGGCGCGGGTCGGTGATCTGCCAGGCGTCGCGGAGCGCGTGCAGCGCCAGCACGAGCGCCGAGTCGGCGACGCTCGCGGTCGCCACCGGACGGCCGGCCAGCTCCACGATCCGGTGCCGGCTCCACAGCGCCTCGAAGGCGTCGCGCGGCGGCACGAGGAATCCCGGCCACCGCCAGTGCACGTCGATGTCGACCGGCCAGGCGGCGTGCCGGTAGGAGCGCGAGTGCTTGGCCGCGAGCGTCGGTCCGTCCGGCCAGGGCCGCTCGGTCCAGCCGTCGGCGGCCAGGAGAGCCAGGATCCGGGGCAGGTCGTCGGGGGCGACCAGCAGGTCGACGTCGCCGGAGGCGCGGGGCGGCCGGAGCCGGTCGGCGGCGGCGGTCGGTCCCTTGAGCACGAGTGCGCGCAGGCCCGCCGCGTCGGCCCGCCGGTGGACGAACGCCGACACCAGCGGCACGGCCTCGTCGGCCCAGAGAACGCCCACGAGCTCCATCCGGTCAGTATTCCAGCGCTCCCGCGGCCCGCGGAGCCCGGCCGGGCCCGGTGGAGCCGGGCGCTCGTCTCGGTGAGGATGGGCCCGCGGGCCGCGGGGGCGCCGCGCGGAGGCGGCGGGGCGGCGGATGATCCACGGGGGAGCGGGCGGCGCCGGGCGGCCTCCGGTGGCGCTCGCGACCAACAACGGCGACATCGGCGGCGGCGAGGTGATGCTGCTGAGCATCGCGGAGGCGCTCGAGGCGCTCGAGGTCCCGGTCGTGGTCGTCGGCCCCTCGGAGCCGCGTGCGCTCGTCGTCGCCGCCCTCGCCGCCGGCCACCGGGTCGTCGAGCTCGAGGCCACGGGCAGACCCGCCTGGATGCGCGCGCTGCGGCGCTGGGACGCCTCCTCCCGCGAGGGCGTGCTGTGGTGCAACGGGCTGGTGCCGGCCGTCGCGACCGCAGGGCGTCCGCGGCGGATCGTGCATCTGCACCAGCGCCCGTCCGGCCTGCAGCGGCTGCTCGCGCCCGTGGCTCGCCGCGGCGCGCTGGCGACCCTCGTCCCCTCCCGCTACCTGGCGGGGGTCGTCCCCGGGTCGACCGTGCTGCCGAACTGGAGCCGCCGCGTCGACCTGCCGGAGGCGCGGCCGCGGGAGGACGGGACGACCGTCCTCGGCTTCCTCGGGCGTCCCTCGCTCGCGAAGGGGGTGCGGGTCCTCACCGAGGCGCTGGCGCTGCTGGAGGCCGGGGAACCGGGCGCGTATCGCCTGGTGCTGGCGGGCGAGCCCCGGTTCGTGGCGGAGCGGGAGCGTCGCGAGGTGGAGGCGGCCCTCGCTCCGGTCGCCGCTCTGGTGGACCGGCCGGGGTGGATCGAGCCCGGCGACCTCTTCTCGCGGATCGACCTCCTGGTGGTGCCGTCGGTGCAGCCGGAGTCGTTCGGCCTGGTCGTGACGGAGGCGATGTCGGCCGGCGTCCCCGTGGTGGTGAGCGATAGCGGTGCGCTCCCCGAGGTCGTCGGCCCGTCGATCGACGCCACGTTCAGAGCCGGGGATCCGCGGGCTCTGGCCGAGCTGATCAGAGCCCGGAAGAAGAGAGGACTATCGGAGTCGCGGGAGAGGGATCGTGCCCGCTGGAACGATTCCTACTCCCCGTCCTCCGGGAAGTCGGCTATCGACGGACTTCTGGCGCGGATGGCCCTCTCCGATGATTCCTGATCCTCCCGCCAGGAGACCGATCCGCTTTCCGGGGAATGCCGCGGGGAGCCTCTCCTCCTCCCTCGGGAAAGGACGACGATGACCCGCGAACCGGAAGTCCTCAGAGTGCTCGGACTGTTCCTCAAGCACTCGACACTGCGCCTGGCTCCGGGCGAGCCCTTCGCCCGCGGGAGGCTGCCGTACCGGGCCGACCTCCTCCGGGACGACTCGACGCGGCTCCTCGTCCCCGGTCACGCGTCTCGGCCCGCGCACGTGAAGCTCCGCGACGTCGTGGAGCACCGCACGGGGCTGAACGTGGACACGCAGCTGCGCGCGCTCCGGGCGGTCCGCTCGGCCGACGCGGTGCTCTGCGTGCTCGAGCCGGAGGCGGGCCTCCCCGCCCTGCTCCGGCGCGCGCGGCTCGGGCCGTACGGCCGCACGCCGCTCGTGGTCCTCTCCTGCTGGTGGGCGGAGGAGCTGCTCACCGGCTCGCCGGAGCGGCGCCGACAGGTGGTCCGGCTGCTCCAGGGCGTGGACCGGCTCGTCGTGCTCAGCGAGAACCAGCGCGAGGTCTTCGCCCGCCACGGCGTCGACGAGCGGCGGATCGCACCGGTGCTCTTCGGGGTCGACTCCGACTACTACCGGCCCGTTCCGCCGCGTCCGAAGCGGTTCGAGGTGCTCGCCGTCGGTGTCGACCGCGGGCGCGACTTCGACTCGCTGGTCGCCGCCGCCGAGCGCCTGCCGCACCGGCGGTTCGACATCGTGACCACTCCTGCGCGGCGGCCGTCCCGGGCGCTGCCGGCCAACGTCGTCCTGCACGATCCCGTCCCGGTCGGCCGGCACCGCGACAACCTGCGCGACGCCGAGCTCGTCGTCGTCACCAGCCACGACCTCGCCTATCCGACGGGCCAGAGCGTCCTGCTGGAGGCCTCCGGCTGCGGGACCTGCACGGCGGTCACCGCGAGCGCCGCGATGACCGGCTACGTCCGCGACGGCGAGACGTCCTTCGCGCTGCCCCTGCACGATCCAGCGGGGATCGCGGCGGTGCTGGAGGCGGTGCTGAGCGACGACGGGAAGAGGGCCGAGGTCGCCAGGGCGGGCCGGGAGCGGGTGCTGGCCGAGCTGAACGCGCGGCACATGTGGGCGGGCGTCCGCGCGGTACTCCGCGACGCGGTCCGCGAGCGCGGCCGCGCCTGAGCGGCGGTCGGCCGGGGCCGCACCAGGCGAGCTCCGCCCCACCGGGAAGCGCCCGCCGACCGGGACCTGCGCGCCCCGGATCCGCGGATACGCGCCGGATCGGGTGGACGCGGGAGGCGCTACTCCGGCGGCAGAGCGCGGACGCGGGCGGACTGCTCCGCGAGCAGAGCGAGACCCGCGCCGACGACGACGAACGAGATCGGGGCGAAGAACACCTCGCCGAGCTGCGTCGCGCACAGCAGCACCAGGATGCTCGCCGCGCCGACCGCGTGCCCCGGGCGGCTCCCGGCCCCGGCGGCCGTGGTCGCGAAGCCGGCCACGAGCACGGTGCCGACGACGCCGACGAGCAGCACGACGCCGCCCTCGGCCATCAGCGCCAGGTAGGAGTTGTGGAAGAACCAGTCGATCCCGTCGACCCGCGCGGTCGCCTCTCCGAGCCCGGAGCCGGTCCACGGCGAGAGCGCCACCTTGTCGACCGAGGCGTCGAGGATGCGGGCGCGCAGGGCGTCGGAGCCGGCCCGCTCCACCCCGTAGCCGCCGGCCGTCGCCAGGTTCCGCTCGGCCCAGAGGAACAGCAGGACGAGGCCGCCGCCGAGGAGCGCGCGGAAGAGCAGGCGCAGGTACGGCGCCGCGACGAGCCACACGAGCGCGCAGGCGTAGGCCGCCATCGACGTGCGGGAGTCGGTGGCGACGACCGCGGCGGCCCCGAGCGCGAGCACGCCGATCCGCAGCCACAGCCGTGAGCTGAGCGCCGAGACCAGCAGCGCCGCCGCTCCGTAGACGAGACCGGCCACGTTCTTGTCCTGGAGGAAGCCGGTCAGGGCGCCCTGGTAGCTGTCCGGGGCGAGTCCCGCGACGAACAGCACGGCGTTCAGCGACAGGGCCGCGGCGAGTCCTTTGAGCCCCGAGACCACGTCGATCCGCCCGCTCGCGAGGAAGCCCGCGGCGAGCATGACGAGCGCGATGTTCGCCGCCCGGCGCAGGGCGTCGAGGCCGTCGAAGGACGAGCCGGCGAGGACGAAGGCGAGCAGTGCGAGGCACAGCCACGGGTACCAGGCGGCCCGTCCGAGACGGCGGGTCGGACGCCGGAAGAGGCTGACGAGGACCAGGGCGGCCAGCGCCGTCTGGGCCAGCGGGACGCTCCCCGGGAGGAAGGGGGTGGGGAGCCGGTAGACCAGGAGGCCCATCAGGACGGCATCGAGTATCCGAGCGGAATGTGCTATCGGAAAGGCCGCGTGAACGAGCGGGTAACGCCTCTCGACGACGATCTCTCCCCCTGGCGCGGACATGTCGTCATCCTCGCAGAAAGGGCCTTCCGAGGGGTCGGGGACCGCCTAGGGAAAGGCGCTCCGCATTGCTAGCGTGACCGACACCTCAGCATCGTCGTGCGGCGCATGCGCGGCACGCAGAAAGGTGCGCAGTGACTGTCGTCGATCTCATCGCATTCATCCGGCGGAACTGGCGGACCCTCGTGGTCGCCGTGCTCGTCGGAGCCCTGGCGATGTCCGCCTTCTCGTTCCTCACTCCGAAGGTCTACGAGTCGAGCTCGGCCGGATTCGTGATCGCCGCGAGCGACGGCAGCTCGGCCGATGCGATCAGCGGGTCGCAGACCGCAGTGACCCGGGCCAACGCCTACCTTCCGCTGATCTCGAGCAGCGCCGTCTCCGAGCGGATCGAGGCCGACCCGGAGGCGAACCCCGGCGGGGAGGCCCTGAGCGGCCGCCTCACCGCGAGGGTCGCTCCGGGCAGCACCCTGATCGAGGTCACCGCCGCGGCCGGGACCGCGCAGAACGCCGCAGCCCTGGCCAACGGGGCGCTCGCGGCGCTGGCGGCCGTCATCACCGACATCGAGACGCAGTCCACCGCCGACCGCACACCGCAGATCACCGTCGTCCCGCTCGAGAACGCGGAGCCGCCCGCCGCCCCGACGAGCCCCGACTGGGTGCGGAACATCCTGCTCGGCGCCCTGGGCGGCCTGGTGCTCGGCTTCGGTCTCGCCTTCCTCCGCCGGGCCCTCGACATCCGCGTGCGGACCGTCGACGACCTCACCGAGCTCTTCGGCGTCGGCGTCCTCGGGCGCATCCCCAAGGCCGGACGCCCGGGCCGGACCGGCGGCCGCCGCGGCACCGACGCGCTCACCGCGGAGGCGTTCCGCTCGCTCCGGACGGGCCTGCGCTTCTCCAGCGTCGACGAGGAGACGCGCAGCGTCGTGATCACCAGCGCCAACCAGGCCGAGGGCAAGTCCACGATCGCCGCCGGACTGGCCCGCGTCACCGCGGAGTCCGGGCAGCGCACCCTCCTGGTCGACGCGGACCTCCGCCGGCCCTCCGTGGCGCGGATGCTGGACATCGACGGCGCCATCGGCCTCAGCGAGGTCCTCAGCCACCAGATCCCTGTGGACGACGCGATCCGCCCCACCGGCACCGCGGGCCTCTACGCCCTCCCGGCCGGGCACATCCCGCCGAACCCGTCCGAGATGCTCGGCTCCGAGGCGATGCGCGCCCTGGTCGCGCGCCTCTCGAAGGACTACTTCGTCATCATCGACGCGCCGCCCGTGCTGCCCGTCACCGACGCCTCCATCGTCGCGACCGTCGTCGACGGCGTCGTCTTCGTCGTCGCCTCGAACCAGACGCACCGGCCCGAGGTGGTCGCCGCCCGGCGGATCGTCCAGCAGGTCCGCGCCCGCGTGCTCGGCACCGTGCTCAACATGGTCACCGCCCGTGACGGCGACACCGGGTACTACTACTACGACCGCAAGAACGCGTACTACGCCGAGCCGCAGCCGGCGACGGGGCGCAAGCGCGCGGCGGCGGCACCGCGCCGGTCCGAGCTCGCCCCGGTGGAGTCGCGGGCCCTGCCTCCGCAGACGTCCCGCCGGGCGGCTCGATGAGCGGGCGCCTGCTCCTGCTCTGCCATGCGAACGTGGCCCGGTCGCCCTCGGCCGAGCTGATCGCGGCGCGCCTGCTCGGCGCCGGCTCCGACTGGCGGGTCGAGAGCGCGGGAACGCACGCGGAGGCCGGCCGCGGGCTCGACCCCGAGCTCAGCGATGCGCTGCGGGCCCGCGGACTCTCCACGGCCGGGCACCGCGCGCGCCAGGCCGACGGCCGGATGCTCGCCGGCACCGATCCCGTGCTGGTGTTCGAGGCGGGCCAGCGGGAGTGGGTCACCCGCCACTTCCCGGCCGCCGCGCGCCGCACCACCACGGTCCGCCGGGCGGCGCGGCTGGCGGGAGCCGCCCCCGGCGTCCCGCTCCTGCGGCTGCTCGCCGACGACACCGCCCCCTACGGCGCCGAGGACGACTTCGCCGACCCGTTCGGGCGCGGACCGGACGTCGCCGCGGCGGCCGTCGAGGACATCGACGCCCTGCTCCGGGTGATCCTCCCCGCTCTCGGTGCTCTGCCCGTCGGCGCGGAGCCCCCGGCCGCCACCGTCCGGAGCACCCGCCGCTCGCTCCGCCGGGACCGCGCCGCCGAGACGGTCGCGAGGTGACCGCCGAGGGGGTGAGCGTCGTAATCCCGCACTACGGCGACCCCGCGCCCGCGCTCGCCCTCGTCGAGCGGCTCCGCAGCCAGGAGTCGCCCCCCGCCCTCGAGATCGTCGTCGTCGACGACGCCTCCCCGGTCCCGTTCCCGGCCGGGATCGACGGAGTGGAGGTCGTGCGGCGCGAGCGGAACGGCGGCTTCGGCGCCGCGGTGAACACGGGCGCCGCCCGGGCGCGCCACCCGCTGCTCCTGGTGCTCAACAGCGACCTCGTCGTCGGACCCTCCTTCCTCCGCGACCTGCTCGAGGCGGGACGGCCGTGGCTGCCCGCGGTCGTCGCTCCGGACCTCGTCGACGCGGGCGGGGAGCGGCAGTGGGTCGGCCGGCGCTTCCCGCGGCTGCGCCACTACGTCGTGGAGTGGCTCACTCCGCTCGCGCGCTGGCGCCCGCGGCTGCACGCCGCCGTCGGCCACGACACCCGGTGCGCCCCGGGCGCGACGGTGCCGGTGGACTGGGTGGTGGGCGCCGTGATGCTGCTGCCGGTGGCCGAGTTCCGCGCGGTCGGCGGGTTCGACGAGTCCTTCCACATGAACTGCGAGGAGGTCGACCTCCAGCGCCGGCTGCGCGAGCGCGGCGTGCCCTCGGTCTTCGCCGGCTCCGTCGTCGCCGAGCACACGGGAGGCGGCTCCTCCGACCCCGCGCGCCGGCTGATCTGGCTGGTCGCCTCGCGCCTGCGCTACGCCCGCAAGTGGGGCGGGCGCCCCGCCGCCCTCGCCGCGGCCCTGCGCGCCGCCTCCGCCGTGAACCTCGCCGCCAACGCGGTGCGTGCCGCCGCCGGCAGCGACGTGCGCCCGCTGGCCGTCCTCCGGCGCGAGCTCCGGCTCGTCGCCGCCGCCGAGGCGGCGTCCCGGTGAGCGGGCCCGTGCTCGTGGTGAGCCCGGTCTTCCACGGCTACTGGGAGGCGCTCGAATCGGCGCTGGCCCACCTGGGCGACGACGTGGTCGTCCACCGCTACGACGCCGCGACCGGGCTGGGCCACGTGCGCGACGCACTCGGCCACCGGCTCCCCGGGGGCCGGCTCCGGCGCTCGTCGATGCGCGCCGAGACCGACCGCGCGATCGCGGCGCTGCGGGCCGTCCGGCCCCGGGCCGTCCTCGTGGTGAAGGGCGACTCCCTCGGCGACGCCTGGTGGGAGGAGATCGGCCGCGCCGGCGTCCCCGTGGTGCTCTGGCTCTACGACGAGCTCCGCAACATGGGGCACCCCGTCGACCGTCTGCGCTCCCTCGCCGGGGAGGCGGTGTCGATCGTCAGCTACTCCGTCGCCGACGTCGCCGAGCTCGTCCGCGCGGGGGTTCCGGCCGGGCACCTGCCCGACGCCTTCGACTCCCTCCTCTCCTTCCGCCCCCGCCCCTCCTCCGCGGTGACCTTCGTCGGCGCCCGCTACCCCGAGCGCGAGCGCGTGCTGCGGGAGCTCGCGGCCGGCGGGGTCGCGGTCGAGGCGTACGGGCGGCAGTGGTCGCGCCATCCCTGGGACGTGGCGCGCACCGGCCGCTGGCGCTCGGCCGGCGTCCCCGCCCGCCGCGACGTCCCGCGGGCGGGCTACTACGGAGTGATGGCCGGCTCGACCGCGACCCTGGCGCTGCACGGCGCGGGCCACGGCGGGCTCTCGATGCGCGCCTTCGAGGCGCCGGGCGTCGGGGCGCTGACCCTGATCGACCGGCCCGAGGTGGCGGAGTTCTACGAGGTGGGCAGCGAGGTGCTCGTCTTCGAGGAGCGCGACCAGCTCGTCGAGCACGTGCGGCGGGCGGGCGCGGACCCCTCGTGGGCGCGGCGCATCCGCGAGGCGGGCGCGCGCCGCACCGGCGCCGAGCACACCTTCGTGCACCGGATGCGGGAGGTGAGGGCCCTGTGGCGCTGACGCACCCGACCGACCTGGAGGCCTGGCGCCGCTGGCAGCGCGGCCGCGACCCGCTGCGCACCGCCCGGGCGGCGCTGCGGGGCTCCGAGCCGACCCGCCTGGTGCTGCACGTGCGCGGCGACCGGCCCGCGGTCCTGCTCGCGGTGGAGGCGTCGACGGCGAGCGCCCTCGCCTCGACCGCGGCCTCGCTCGCTCCTCTCGGCGGGGCTCCCGCGGCGGTCCTCGCTCCCTCCGGAGCCGGCGACGCGCTGCCCGGGCTGCTGCCGGGCCGCTGGAGGGCGCACCCGGTCGACCCGGAGGCGGACCCGCCCGCCGAGCTGCGGGGCCTCCGCGCCGTGATCGCCACCGGCCACTTCCTCGCGGCGGGAGCGGCCGCCCACCGCTGGTCCGGAATCCTCGGCGCCCGCTTCCTGGTCGTGCAGCACGGCCTGCTCACCCCCTCCGCCCCGCCGCTCCCGCCCGGAGCGACGCTGCTGGCGTTCTCGGAGGAGGACGCGGCCTTCTGGACCTCCGGCCGCAGCGACGTGGAGACCGAGGTCGTCGGCAGCCAGCTGCTCTGGACCGCGTCGCGCCGGCCGCGCCCCGAGCGGCTCGAGGAGCGGCCCCTGTTCCTCGGCCAGCTGCACGGCGCGGAGCTGCCCCGGCGGACGGCCGCGGCCACCGCCTCCCGCTTCTGCCGCGAGGCGGGCGCCGACTACCGCCCCCACCCCGCCGAGGTCGACCGCCGCTCGCGCTGGCAGCACGCGCGGTGGGAGCGCCGCGGCATCCGGGTGCTCCGCGGCGGCGACCTCGCCGCGCAGGCCCGGCCGGTCGCCTCGATCTTCTCGACCGGGGTCCTCGAGGCCGCGGCCGCCGGGATCCCCGCGTGGGTCGTCTGCGAGGACCCGCCCGCCTGGGTGCTCGAGTTCTGGAGCCGGTACCGGCTCGCGCGCTGGGGCGGGGAGACGCCGACCGCGGCTCCGCCCGTCCCGTCCGTCGAGCCGGCCGTCGCCGTCGCCCGCCGGGCACTCGCCATCGCCGAAGGAGGCACCCCGTGACCGTTCTCTGCGTCATCCCCGTGCGCGGGGGCTCGAAGGGCGTCCCGCGCAAGAACGCCCGCCCCGTCGCGGGCCGCCCGCTGGTGGTCTGGAGCATCGAGCAGGCGCTCGCCGCCGGTCTCGACGTGCTCGTGTCGACCGACGACCCCGAGCTGGCCGCGATCGCGGAGGGGGCGGGAGCGGACGTGCCGTTCCTCCGGCCCGCCGAGCTGGCGCGCGACGAGACGGCGACCGAGCCCGTCGTGCTCCACGCGATCGAGCACCGGGCCGCGCTGGGGCGCCGCCCGGACGCGGTGATGCTCCTCCAGGCGACCTCGCCGATCCGGCTCCCGGGCACCCTCGCCCGCGCGCTCGAGCAGTTCGCCTCGACGGGGGTCGACTCGCTGGTGGGCGTCGTCCCGCAGACGCCGTTCTTCTGGCGGCTGCAGGAGGGCGCCTCCGTGCCGCAGTACGACGTCACGGCCCGGCCGCGGCGCCAGGACCTCGCCGAGGCCGACTTCTTCTACCGCGAGACCGGGTCCCTCTACCTCACCCGCACCGAGGTCTACGAGCGCGAGCGCAACCGGATCGGCGGCCGGGTCGGCCTGTTCGTCATGGACGAGGCGGAGGGCGGGGACATCGACACCGAGGCGGATCTCGCGGTGGTCGAGCAGACCCTCCTCGGCCTGTCGGCGGGAGGCGGCGCATGATCATCGACCGGCACCTCGCCCCGTTCATCGTATTCGCCGAGGACCCGGTGCTCACCGCGCTGGCCAAGATCAACGCGAACAAGCAGCGGATCGTCTTCTGCGTCGACGGGCACGGGATCCTCCGCGGGTCGGTGTCCGACGGCGACTTCCGCCGCTGGATCATCGCGAACCCGACGGCCTCCCTCGACGTCCCGGCCCTCGCCGTCGCGAACACCGCCGTCCGCACGGCGGGAGCGGACGAGCCGGCCACCGCGATCGTCGCCCGGCTCGGCCGCGACGGGATCAGCCACCTCCCGCTCGTCGACGATCGCGGGCACCTCGTCGCGATCGCGGTCGAGGGCGACCGGGCGCTGCGGATCGGCCGCCACGAGGTGGGCGACGGCCACCCGGCCTTCCTGATCGCGGAGATCGGCAACAACCACAACGGCTCGGTCGATCTGGCGCGGCGGCTGGTCGACCTCGCGGTCGAGGCGGGCGCCGACGCGGTGAAGTTCCAGCTGCGCGACCTCGACTCCCTCTACCGGCGCGCCGGCGGGGCCACCGCGGGGGAGGACCTCGGCGCCCAGTACACGATCGACCTCCTGCGCCGCTTCTCGCTGCCCGCCGAGCCGCTCCTCCGGGTCTTCGACCACGCGGCCGAGGCCGGGATCGACGTCCTCTGCACCCCGTGGGACGCCCCGAGCGTGCAGGCCCTCGTCGACTACGGGATCCCGGGCCTCAAGATCGCCTCGGCGGACCTCACCAACCACGGGCTGATCGAGGACGCCGGCACCCGGGGACTGCCCCTGCTGCTCAGCACCGGGATGTCCCGCGAGTCCGAGATCCTCGAGTCGGTCGCGCTGCTGCGCTCGCTCGGCACCTCCTTCGCCCTGCTGCACACCCAGTCGACGTACCCGGCGCCCTACCGCGACCTCAACCTCGCCTACCTCGACCGGCTCGCCGAGATCGGCGGCGGCGTCGTCGGCTACTCCGGCCACGAGCGGGGCTGGCACGTCCCCGTCGCCGCCGTCGCCCGCGGGGCCCGCATCGTCGAGAAGCACTTCACGGTCGACCGGGGGATGGAGGGCAACGACCACACGGTGTCCCTGCTCCCCGACGAGTTCCGCCGCATGGTCGGCGAGATCCGCGACATCGAGGACTCGCTCGGCACGCGCGACGCCCGATCGGTCTCGACGGGCGAGTCGATGAACCGCGTCTCGCTCGCGAAGTCGCTGGTCGCCTCCCGCGACCTCTCGATCGGGGACGTGGTGCGCGCCGCCGACGTCGTCGTCCGCAGCCCCGGCCGGGGCCTCCAGCCCAACGAGCTGCCGCAGCTGCTCGGCCGCGCGCTCCACCGCGACGTCGAGGAGGGCGGGTTCTTCTTCGCCGGCGACCTGCGCGAGAGCACGCCGTCCGGCCGGCCGTTCCGGTTCCGCCGCCCCTGGGGCCTGCCGGTGCGGTACCACGACCACGCGGCGCTCGCCGCGGAGTCGAACGCCGACTTCCTCGAGTTCCACTTCTCGTACCGCGACCTGGAGATCGAGCCGGACGACGTGTTCACCCGCCGCCTCGACTCCGGCTTCACCACCCACCTGCCGGACCTGTTCGCGGGCGACTTCCTCGTCGACCTCGCGTCCTTCGACGACGACGTGTGGGAGCGCTCGATCGCGGAGGTGCAGCGCACCGTCGAGACCACCCGGAGCCTCGCGCGCTGGTTCCGCCAGGAGGAGGACCCGATGATGGTCGTCACGATGGGCGGCTTCACCCGGCACGCGCACGTGGCTCCGGATCAGCGCGCTCCCCTCTACGAGCGCGTCGCCGACGCCCTCGAGCGGATCGACGCGAGCGGCGTCCGCGTGCTGGCGCAGACCCTCCCGCCCTACCCGTGGCTCATGGGCGGGCAGCAGTTCCACAACCTCTTCGTGGACCCGCGCGACACCGCCGAGTTCGCGGCCGCGACCGGCACGCCGCTCTGCCTCGACGCCTCGCACACCAAGCTCGCGGCGAACCACCTCGGGCTCGCCTTCTCGGAGGCGGTCGCGCTGCTCGCTCCGCTCAGCGCGCACCTGCACCTCGTCGACGCGACGGGTGTCGACGGCGAGGGGGTGCAGATCGGCGAGGGCGAGATCGACTGGCCGGACTTCGCGGCGTCGCTCGACGAGCTGGCGCCCGGGGTGCCGTTCATCCCCGAGATCTGGCAGGGGCACGTGAACAGCGGCGAGGGCTTCTGGACCGCGCTCGAGCGGCTGGAGGAGTGGCTGTGACCCCGCTCGCGCTCTGGGCGGTGCCGGTCGGCGAGTTCGGCGGGGTGGCCCGCCACGTCCTCGACGCCGCGCGGCACGGGATCCCCGGCCACCGGCTCGTCGTGCTCTGCCCGGAGGGAGCGCTCGCCGAGCGGCTGCGGGAGCAGGGCTCGGCCGTGACGACCGGGTGCTTCGGAGTGTCCGCCGGTGCCGCCGCCTCCGTGGCGACCCTGCGCGCGACCGCGGCGGCTCTCCGCCCGGCGGTCGTCCACTCCCACCTCGCCCACGCCGACCTCGTGACCGCGGCGACCCCGCTGCCCCGCGGGGTCCGCCGCGTCACGACGGAGCACGGCATCGCCGGGCCCGACGTCTACCACCGCACCGCCCTGCGGGCGCGGACGACCGCGGCGGCGCACCACGCGCGGCTGCGGTCCTTCGACGGCGCGATCGCCGTCTCGGAGGCCACCCGCCGCACCATGATCGAGAAGTGGCGGCCGAGCCTGCCGGTGCAGGTCGTGCTCAACGGAGTCGACGCCGCGCCCCGCGACCGCGAGCCGGGGGAGCCGGGCTCCCTCCGGGTCCTCTCGCTCGCGCGCCTGGCGCCGGAGAAGCGCCTGGACGCGCTGCTCGAAGCCTTCGCGGTGCTGCGCCGGCGCGTCCCCGGCGCCACGCTGACCGTCGCCGGCGAGGGACCGCTCGACGGCGCCCTGCGCGCCCGGGCCGAGCGGCTCGGCCTCGGCGACGCCGTGTCCTTCCCCGGCTTCGCCGATCCGGAGGCGGCGCTCGCCGCGGCGGACGTCGTCGCCCAGCTCTCGGTCTGGGAGAACTGCTCCTACACGCTGCTCGACGCGGCCGCCCGCGGGATCGGCGTGGTCGCCTCCGCGGTGGGCGGGAACCCCGAGATCGTCGAGCGGGACTCGCTGGTCGACGCCGACGACCCGGAGGCGGTGGCCGCGGCGCTGGAGCGGCAGGCGTCGAGGGCCGCGGCTCCTCGTGCCGTGCGGGACGTCTCCGCCATGTGCGGCGGGATCGCCGCCGTGTACGAGGGGGTGGCGGCGTGAGCGGCGGGTCCCTGCGACCGGGGCTGCGCACCCTCCTCTCGCTGGCCGGCGCCGCCTCTCCGGGGTGGATCACCGCCGCCGTCGCGGGCTCCCTCGCGCTCGCGGTCCTCGACACCCTGGGCGTCGCCGCGATGGTGCCGCTCATGGCGCTGCTCACCGGGACCGACACCACCACGGGCGCGCTCGGCGTCCTCTCCGGCGTCCTCGGCTCGACGGACGTCCAGACCCTCCTCCCGATCATCGCCGGCTTCGTCGCGGTCGTCTTCGTGCTCAAGAGCGCCGGGACGATCGTCTTCCGGTGGTGGCTGCTCGGCCGCACCACGCGGATCTCGGCCGACGCTGCGACGGAGCTGCTGCGGCGGTACGTCCTCGCGCCCTACGCCGTCCACCGCTCCCGGCGCCTCGCCGAGGTGTACCGGACCATCAACGACGCCAGCGCGCAGGCGGCCGGCGTGCTGCTCGGCGTGATCGGCATCGCCTCCGACCTGCTGGTGCTCGTCGCGATCGTGGCGATCCTGCTGGTCGCCTCGCCGGTCGCGACCCTGTTCGCGGCCGTCTTCTTCGCGGTGCTGCTCGGCGGCGTCCAGGCCCTCCTGCGGCGGCGGCAGGGCCGGATCGGCGAGGAGATGGCGGAGGCGGCGCTGGAGTCGTGGCAGTTCCTGCTCCCCTCGCTCGACGGGTTCCGCGAGGCGCGCCTCACGTCGAGCGCGGCGAGCCTGGTCGCCGGCTTCAGCGGGGCCAAGCGCCGCAGCGCCCAGGCTCTGCGCTCCCTCTCGCTCGTCTCGGAGCTGCCGAAGTACCTGCTCGAGATCGGCTTCGTCGTCGCCGTCGTGGGCGTCTCGGGGATCCTCGTCGCCACCGGCTCCGGCGCCGAGGCGCTCTCCGTCCTGGGCGTCTTCGCGGCCGCCTCCCTCCGCGCCCTGCCGACGCTCAACCGCGTCTCGGCCACGTTCGCGATCGTGCGCAGCGGGCAGGCGGGGCTGCGGATCGTCTCCGAGGCGGCCGAGGAGCTCGCCTCCGAGGGGGCGCACGACGAGACGCCCGGGCCGGGCGGCCGCTACTCCGGCGACATCGCGCTCGAGCACGTCACGTACCGCTACGCCGACTCCGACGTGGACGTGGTGCGGGACGTCTCGCTGGTGATCCAGCGGAACGCCACGACCGCCTTCGTCGGATCCAGCGGCGCCGGCAAGAGCACCCTCCTCGACCTGGTCCTCGGCCTGCTCCCGCCCACGAGCGGTCGGATCCTCTGCGGCGGGCGGCCGATCGACGAGGACCCGGCGGCCTGGTACGCGGGGCTCGGCGTGGTGCCGCAGGACGTGTTCCTCCTGGACGCGACCGTCGCCGCGAACGTCGCCTTCGGGGTGCCGGCGGCCGAGGTCGACCACGAGCGCGTGCGCGAGGTGCTGCGGACGGCGCAGCTCGAGGAGTTCGTCGGCGGGCTGCCGCAGGGTCTGGACACCCGCGTGGGCGAGCGCGGCGTCCGCCTCTCCGGCGGCCAGCGCCAGCGGCTCGGCCTCGCCCGGGCGCTGTACCGGCGCCCCTCGGTCCTCGTCCTCGACGAGGCGACCTCGGCGCTCGACAACCGCACGGAGCACGAGATCTCGCGGGCCGTCGCCGAGCTGCACGGCAGCATGACCGTCCTCGTGGTCGCCCACCGGCTCTCGACCGTGCGCGGCGCCGACCGGCTGCTCTTCCTCGACGGCGGCCGGATCGAGGGGGCCGGCACCTTCGAGGAGGTGCGGGCCGCGCACCCCGGCTTCGCCCAGCTCGTGGCGCTCGGAGAGCTCTCGTGAGCAGGGGAGGCCCGCGGTGGTGACGCTCGGCGACGTCCGCTCGGCGCTGCTGGCGCCCCTCCGCCGACGGGGCACGACGGTGCTGCTGCCCGGCGAGTCGTTCGGGGTCGGGAACCTCGCCTACTTCTGGCTGCAGGCCCACGCCCGTCGGAGCCGCGGGGTGCCGACCGCGGTGCGCGCGACGCGGAGGACCGCGGAGTGGGCGGAGGTCTTCCCGCGGGTCCTCGAGGAGCTCGTGGTGCCCCCGGCGGAGATGTCGTTCTTCAGCCCCCGCGAGCTCGGGAGCGTCCACCAGGAGCTCGGCGTGGAGTTCACAGCGGACGAGCTGGCGGACTTCGTCGCGACGATGCTGCTCCCGCCCGGCGGCCCGTTCACCGCTCTGGTGGCGGCGGCGCGACCGGAGGCGGACCTCACCCTGAACATCCGGCGCGGCGACTACTACAGCGTCCCGGCCTTCCGCGGCCGCTACTCCTTCGACGTGGTCGAGTACGTCGACGCGGCACTCGCCCTGGCCCGCGAGCGGGAGCCCGTGCGCAGCGTCCTGATCGTGTCGGACGACCTCGACTGGTGCCGGGTGAAGCTGGCCCGCGTCCTCGAGGGCCTCGAGGTGCGCTTCCCGGGGGCGGGGACGCCGGT
>NZ_PSUZ01000027.1:0-45746 GCF_002932095.1 Rathayibacter sp. AY1G1 | reverse complement strand
GTCAGCACGTAGCCGCGGTCGAGGCGGACCCCGGCCTCCTCGAGGCCGATGCCCGCGGTCACCGGGCCGCGGCCGACGGCGACCAGCAGGATCTCGCCCCGGCCGCCGCCGCGCCTGCGCCCGCTGCCGCCGCGCCCGCCGCCTCCCCGGAGCCCACCGACTCCAACCCCGGCTACGTCACCCCGCTCGTGCGCAAGCTCGCCGGCGAGAACGGCATCGACCTCTCCACCCTCACGGGAACCGGAGTCGGCGGCCGCATCCGCAAGCAGGACGTCCTCGACGCGGTCGAGGCCGCCAAGTCGGCTCCGGCCGCCCCGGTCTCGGCGCCCGCCGCCGCAGCCGCCAAGGCCGCGCGCACCCCGCTCGAGACGTCGCCCCTCCGCGGCACCACGCAGCCGATGTCGCGCCTGCGCAAGGTCCTCGCGCAGCGCGCCGTCGAGTCGATGCAGACGAGCGCCCAGCTCACCTCAGTCATCGAGGTCGACGTCACGGCGGTCGCCCGCTTCCGCGACTCGGTCAAGAAGAGCTTCCAGGAGAAGACCGGCGCCAAGCTGTCCTTCCTCCCATTCTTCGCCCTCGCGGCGGCGGAGGCGCTCAAGGCCTACCCGGTGATCAACTCGACCCTCGACGGGGAGTCGATCGTCTACCCGGATCACGAGAACATCAGCATCGCCGTCGACACCGAGCGCGGCCTGCTGACCCCGGTCCTCAAGAACGCGTCCGAGCTGAACCTCGCGCAGATCGCCTCCACCATCGGGGACCTGGCCGAGCGCACCCGCAACAACAAGCTGAAGCCCGACGAGCTCGCCGGCGGCACCTTCACGCTGACCAACACCGGTTCGCGCGGGGCCCTGTTCGACACTCCCGTCGTGTTCCTGCCGCAGACCGCGATCCTCGGCACCGGCATCGTCACCAAGAAGCCGGCCGTCGTGCAGGTGGACGGTGCTGACGCCATCGCGATCCGCTCGACCGTCTTCCTCGCGCTCTCGTACGACCACCGCACGGTCGACGGAGCCGACGCGGCGCGCTTCCTGGTCGCGATCAAGGAGCGTCTCGAGGAGGGCTCGTTCGAGAACGACCTCGGCATCTGAGACGCTCCCCCTGAGCGCGCCTCTCACGAGGCCGCTCCGGTGTAGACGTCGCGGATGAGCCAGCCGGCCTCCGTCCTGATGATCAGGACGGAGGCCGCTGTCGTCCCCGGGGCCGTCCGGAGGTGCACGACCGCCGATGCCCCGTTCACGTCGACGAGGACGGCCGACGCCTCCCCCGTCGCCGGGACAGCGGAGGCGGGGCCGTCCGCTGCGTCGCCGAGCGGCGAGTCCGCCGTGACCAGACCGCGGGCGCACTCCCGGTCCCCGCACGCGCGCACCGCGTCGATCAGCACCTCCGCCGCCTGCTCGGCGTCGAGTGAGGTCGCCGCGACCGGAGCCGGCGGTGCCGCGGTCGCCACCGCCGGCGGAGCCGACCGAGCCGGAACGGGCGCGGCTGCGGTCGACGCCTCCGCATCCTGCACCTGCCGATCGGGCCCGCCCGCGAGCGAACCGGCGAGCACCGCTCCCAGCACGATCGCCGTCCCGACGGAGAGCGGTCCCCGACGCCGGACGACGAACGCCCGGAGGCGGTCCTGCCAGCCGTCGAGCGGATGGACCCGCCTGTGCCGGGCAGCCGGAGCGGGCACCGCCTCCCGACCCCGGGCATCCGCGCCGGACGTCGGCAGCGCCCGCACCGCCTCGCCTATCCCCTGCGGATCAGCGAGTCCGTAGAGGTTGCCCTCCAGCGCCAGCAGGTCGCGGTGCCGCGCGAGGGCGGCGACCGGCAGCTCCGGGCAGAGCATCCCGAGGCGCTCCAGGACCCGCTGCAGCGCGTCGCGCGCCGCACGCGGGGTGTCGACGGCGGGCGTCGTCAGCAGCAGCAGGGGCCGACCCTTCTCCGTCAAGCCGATGTCGTCCGTCGTCGGAGCCAGCCATGCTCCCTCGAGCGCGGCCGAGCGGACCGCGCCCACCACGGGGGCGAGGAGGGTGACCGCGGCGCCGAGTCCGATCCCCCGCTCGACCCGCAGGAACCTCTCGAGCGTGGCGACGACGGGAGGGGCGGTCGACACGATGCACCTCCTCGGAGACGACTCCACCCGGACGATGCTCTCGCGGTGGCGGTGCTCGGCGAGCCGAGCCACCGGCGACGCCTGCAGCGCCTCGGCCTCCCGCGGCCGCATCGTCCGCTCGGCCGACGGTGCGGCGTCCGGCGCAGGCGTCCACCGCCTCCCCGTCCGCGCTCCGCCGATCCTCCGGCCCTGGACCGTCCCGCTGCTCGTCATGAGGCGAGCTTGACCGCAGGCCGAGGCGGAGGACGCCCGCCGATCCCGATCGGTGGAGGGATCGGCGCACGTGCCCTCTGTGGAGGAGTCGGATCCGCGTCCGGGGTCCGCCGCCGCGCTCCCGCTCGGTATCCTTGACGTCATGGCACGCAGCACGGAACCGTCGACGAAGGCGGTCAAGGAACCCGGACGTCTCAAGCAGATGTGGCAGGTGTTCCAGATGACCCGCCGCTACGACAGCAGCGCCGTCTGGATCATCCTCCTCGCGCTCCTGCTCCCGATCCTGCTCGGCGTGCTCCTCGGCATCCTGCTCGGCAACGGCAACGGCTTCGTGATCGCGCTGTGGATCATCGTGGGCGTGATGGCCGGCCTGGTCGCCGGACTCGCCGTGCTCTCGCGTCGCGCCGAGCGCGCCGCCTACGGGCAGATCGCCGGGCAGCCCGGCGCGGTCGGCGCCGTCCTGCGAAGCGGACTGCGCGGCACCTGGACCGGCGGCGAGATGCCCGTCGCCGTCAACGGTAAGACCCAGGACGCCGTCTACCGCGCCGTCGGCCGCGGAGGCGTCGTGCTGATCGCGGAGGGCCCCGCCTCCCGGACCAAGCGCATGCTCGAGGACGAGCGGCGCAAGGTGTCGCGGATCCTGCCGAACGTCCCCGTCACCTTCGTGCACGTCGGCTCCGACGCCGATGCGACTCCGCTGCACAAGGTGCCGAGCCGCCTCTCGAAGACGAAGAAGGTCCTCACCAAGGCCGAGGTCCTCGCGGTGAAGAACCGGCTCTCCTCGCTCAACACGTCGCTGCCCATCCCGAAGGGCGTCGACCCCTTCAAGGTGCGCCCTCAGCGATCGCGCTGACGCACGACGCGACAGGCCGGTCGGGATCTCTCCCGGCCGGCCTGTCGCGTCTGCGGCGCGAGTCAGTAGCGGACGAGAACCGTCCCGGCCACCTTGTCGTGGAAGCCGCGCTGGTCCGAGTCCCAGACGAGCGCCGGCACCAGCACGGCCAGCAGCACAGAGCGCACGATCGGGCGCCACACGCCGACCCAGCCCCCGCCGAGACGGATGACGCGCATCCCGAGCAGGCGGTGCCCGATGCTGCCGCCGATGGTGGGGATGAAGACGACCTGCAGCAGGACGAACAGCAGCAGGCTCGCCCAGCGGTCGTAGTCGAAGAACGCGAGCGACAGCAGAGCGGCGACGGCGAAGTCGACGGCCAGGGCGGCGATGCGGCGGCCGGACCGTCCGACCGAGAGGCGGCCCTCTCGGGGGAGGCCGAGACGCTCCCCCGGGTACGAGCTCGGGGCGGCGTCGGCGAAGGTCCTGCGGTCGGCGGCTGGCATCCTCCGATCCTATCCGCGGCGTCTCGGAGCGGACCGAGGAGCGGGTGGTCCGGCAGACGACGTGGAGCCCGACCCCGGACCGGCCCCGTAACATGTCGGAAACAACAGGGACACGGTGGGGAAACCCCCCGTCACTACCCTGGAACGGCTGCGCTCTGCAGCACCCCGTCACGCCATTGGAGACCTTTGCATGTTTAAAGATTCTTCCGAGGTGCTCTCGTTCATCAAGGACACGGACGTCAAGTTCCTCGACATCCGGTTCACCGATCTCCCCGGTGTCCAGCAGCACTTCAACATCCCCGCCTCGACTGTCGATGAGGAGTTCTTCTCCGTTGGTCAGCTCTTCGACGGGTCCTCGATCCGCGGATTCGCGAACATCCACGAATCGGACATGCAGCTGATCCCTGACGTGACCACCGCCTACGTGGACCCGTTCCGCGTCGAGCGCACGCTGATCCTCGTCTTCGACATCTACAACCCGCGCAACGGCGAGATCTACTCCAAGGACCCGCGTCAGGTCGCGAAGAAGGCCGAGAAGTACCTCGCGTCGACCGGCATCGCCGACACCGCGTTCTTCGCCCCCGAGGCGGAGTTCTACATCTTCGACGACGTCCGCTACGAGATCACGCAGAACTCCGCGTTCCACTCCGTCGACTCGGTCGAGGGCGCCTGGAACTCGGGACGCGTCGAGGAGGGCGGCAACCTCGGCAACAAGACGCCCTACAAGGGCGGCTACTTCCCGGTGAGCCCCGTCGACAAGCAGGCCGACCTCCGCGACGACATCTGCCTCAAGCTGATCGACGCCGGCCTCATCCTCGAGCGCTCGCACCACGAGGTGGGCACCGGCGGCCAGGCCGAGATCAACTACCGCTTCGACACGATGGTCCACGCGGCGGACGACATCCTGAAGTTCAAGTACATCGTCAAGAACACGGCCGAGCAGTGGGGCAAGACCGCCACGTTCATGCCGAAGCCGCTCTTCGGCGACAACGGCTCGGGCATGCACACCCACCAGTCGCTGTGGAACGACGGCACGCCGCTCTTCTACGACGAGAACGGCTACGGCGGTCTCTCGGACCTCGCGCGCTGGTACATCGGCGGACTGCTCAAGCACGCCCCCGCCGTCCTCGCGTTCACGAACCCGACGGTCAACTCGTACCACCGCCTGATCCCGGGCTTCGAGGCGCCGGTCAACCTGGTCTACTCGGCCGGCAACCGCTCCGCGTCCATCCGCATCCCGATCACGGGCACGAACCCGAAGGCCAAGCGCATCGAGTTCCGTGCGCCCGACGCCTCCGGCAACCCGTACCTCGCGTTCGCCGCCCAGCTGATGGCGGGCCTCGACGGCATCAAGAACCGCATCGAGCCGCACGAGCCGGTCGACAAGGACCTCTACGAGCTGCCCCCCGAGGAGGCGAAGCTCATCCCGCAGGTCCCCGCGACCCTGGGCGAGGCGCTCGACGCCCTCGAGGCCGACCACGACTTCCTCCTCCAGGGCGGCGTGTTCACTCAGGAGCTCATCGACACCTGGATCGAGTACAAGCGCGAGAAGGAGATCAAGCCCCTCGCGCAGCGTCCTCACCCGTTCGAGTTCGAGCTGTACTACGGGGTCTGATCCCGCAGCACTGCCGAAGGGCCGTTCCTCCTCGGAGGGGCGGTCCTTCGCCGTCCGCGGCGCGCGGGCGTCAGCGGTAGGAGGGAGCGTCTCCCGCGGCCGGCCCGTAGAACAGGCGCTCGAAGACCGCGCGGGAGCGGCGGGTCACGCCGAGGTAGTCGTCCTCGAGTGCCGTCGCGGACCCGGCCGGATACTCGAGCAGGCGCGCGACGCCCTCGAGCTGCCGGCGGTCGGTCGGGAGGACGTCGCTGGTGCGGTTGCCCCAGAGCGTGGTGCCCGAGCGGACACGGGACGCGAGGATCCACGCGGCGCGCAGCCGATCCGCGTCCTGCGGGCCGATCATGCCCTCCTCCTCCGCGACCGCGAGGGCGGTGAGGGTCGAGGTCGTCCGGAGCGCCGGGGTCCGCCGCGCGTGCTGCAGCTGGAGGAGCTGCACCAGCCACTCGACGTCGCTCAGCGATCCGCGGCCGAGCTTGAGGTGACGGCGCGGGTCGGCGCCCTGCGGCAGACGCTCGCTCTCGACCCGTGCCTTGATCCGCTTCACCTCGCGGATGTCACGGTCGGAGACCGCTCCCGGGTAGCGGACCCCGTCGGCCAGCTCCTCGAAGTCCTCGATGAGCGCCTGGTCCCCCGCTACTCCCCGCGCCCGGAGCAGCGCCTGCGCCTCCCACGTCAGCGACCAGCGGGCGTAGTAGGCGCGGTAGGAGTCGAGGGAGCGCACGAGGGGCCCGTTCTTGCCCTCGGGCCGCAGGTCGGCGTCGAGGTCGAGTGGCAGGCGGGAGTCCTCCGTGAGCCGGACCAGCTCGGCGACGACGAACTGCGAGTAGAGCTGGGCCTGGTGCGGCTCGGCGGTGCCGGGTCGCTGGACGTACATCACGTCGGCGTCGGAGCCGAACCCCAGCTCCGCCCCTCCGTACCGGCCCATGCCGATGATCGCGAACTCCGCGTCGGCGCCGGGCCGGGCCGCACTGCCGCGCCGGATGGCGGCGAGCACGCCGCCCAGCAGTGCGCTGATGATGTCGGTGAGGCTGGTCGCGATCTCCTCGATCGAGCTGAGGCCGAGCACGCCACCCATGGCGGTCCGCAGCACCTCGCGCCGGCGCATCGAGCGGAGGACCGAGGCGACCGCGTCGGGCGTCTCGTGCCGGGCGAGCACGGCGCGCACCTCCTCGGCGAGCTGGGCGGCGCTGCGGGGGCGGAGGGCGTCGTCGTCCTCGAGCCAGGCCGCCGACTCCGGGATGCGGTCGAGCAGCTCGCCGACGAAGCGCGATCCGGAGAGCACCGTGGTGAGCCGCTTGGCGGCTCCGGACGAGTCGCGCAGCATCCGGAGGAACCAGGGCGTCCCGCCCAGTGCGTCGCTGAGGCGCCGGAACGCGAGCAGGCCGTAGTCGGGGTCCGGTCCGTCGGCGAACCACTGCAGCATCACCGGCACGAGGTGGCGCTGGATGCTCGCGCGGCGCGAGACGCCCGAGGTCATCGCGGCGATGTGACCGAGCGCCCCGCGGGCGTCTGCGAAGCCGATGGCGGCGAGGCGCGCCTCCGCCTGGCCGGTGGACAGCTCGGCACCGCCGTCGGAGAGCGCGGCGACCGCGGAGAGCAGCGGACGGTAGAACAGGCGCTCGTGCAGGCCCCGGACGCGGTGCTTGATCCCGTTCCAGACGCTCAGCAGCTCCTCCGCCGTGCGGGCGAGCCCGCTGGAGCGGGCGAGGGTCCGCAGCTCGTGCTCGTCCCGCGGCATCAGGTGCGTACGCCGAAGGCGCCGCAGCTGGAGGCGGTGCTCGAGCAGCCGGAGTGCCCGGTAGTCCTGCGCGAACTCCTCGGCGGCGGAGCGGCCGATGTACCCGCGGTCGGCGAGGGCGCCCAGGGCGAGGAGAGTCCCGGGCATGCGGATCTCGTCGTCGGTCTGCCCGTGGACGAGCTGAAGCAGCTGCACCGTGAACTCGATGTCGCGCAGGCCGCCGGGCCCGAGCTTGATCTGGTAGTGGACGTCGTTCTGCGGGATGTTCTCGGTGACCCGCTCCCGCATCCGCTGCACCGACTCGACGAAGTTCTCGCGGGAGGCGCTCGACCAGACCTTGGGCGCGACCGCGTCGACGTACGCCCGCCCCAGCTCCTGGTCGCCGGCGAGCGGACGCGCCTTGAGCAGCGCCTGGAACTCCCAGCTCTTCGCCCACCGGTCGTAGTAGGTGATGTGCGACTCGAGGGTGCGCACGAGCGCGCCCTGCTTGCCCTCCGGGCGCAGGTTCGGGTCGACCTCCCAGAGCTCCGGCTCCATCGCCAGCGCAGAGGTCCCGCGCATGAGGAGCACGGCGAGCCGGGTGGCGACGTCGATCGCACGGGCGTTCGTCAGCTCCTTCTCCGGGTCGCCCTCGGCGACGAAGATCACGTCGACGTCGCTGACGTAGTTGAGCTCGGACGCTCCCGCCTTGCCCATGCCGATGACGGCGAAGCGGGTGGCGGCGACCTCGTCGCGGCCGAAACGACCCGGGCCCGTGCCCTCGACCAGCTCGGTCCGCGCCACGGCGAGGGACGCCTCCAGCGCGGCTCCGGCGAGGTCGGCCAGCGCCCTCGTCACCCGGTCGATCGCCGCGACGGGGTCGGCCTGGCTCAGGTCGTGGACGACGATCCTGGTGAGGAGGCGGCGGTACCGCACGCGCAGCGCCGTCCAGCCCGCCTCCTCCCGGAGCGACGAGAAGCCGTCGACGGCGCCGACCGACTCGAGCAGCTCGGCCTTCATCTCGGCGCGCCCGGGGAGCGTGCGCACCGGCTCGAGCACGCTGGCCAGCTCGTCGGGCCGGCGCTGGAGGAAGTCGGCGAGGCCGGAGGAGGCCCCCACCACCAGAAGCAGCCGGGTCAGGGCCTCGTCGTCGGCGAGGACCGCGTCCATCCGGTCGCGGTGCCGCCGCAGCAGGTCGATCAGAGCGAGCAGCGCCTCGTCCGGGTCCGCCACCCGGGCGAAGGAGGGCAGCACCGACTCGAGCTGCCGCCCGGCGAGCTCCTCCGCCTCGGCCAGCCGCGCCCCGGTCTCGCCGAGCGCGGCGAAGCCGAGGCGTGCGACATCGCGGAGGGAGCGTTCACGGGGCATGGCCGAGGCGTCAGAGCATCTCGAGATTGCTGCGCAGCTCGTACGGCGTGACCTGGGCGCGATACTCGGCCCAATCCTTCCGCTTGTTGAGCAGCACGAAGTTGAACACCTGCTCGCCCAGCGTCTCGGCCACGAGCTCGGACTCCTCCATCAGCGAGATGGCGCGGTCGAGGCTGGCGGGCAGAGCGCCGTAGCCGAGCGCCCGGCGCTCCGCGTCCGAGAGGGCCCACACGTTGTCCTCGGCCTCGGCCGGGAGCTCGTAGCCCTCCTCGATGCCCTTGAGCCCGGCCGCCAGGAGCAGCGAGTACGCCAGGTAGGGGTTCGCCGCGGAGTCCAGCGCCCGGTACTCGATGCGCGACGACTGCCCCTTGTTGGGCTTGTAGAGCGGAACGCGCACGAGGGCGGACCGGTTGTTGTGGCCCCACGAGACGTAGCTGGGCGCCTCGTCGCCGCCCCAGAGCCGCTTGTAGGAGTTGACGAACTGGTTCGTCACGGCGGTGATCTCGGGGGCGTGCTTGAGCAGGCCCGCGATGAACTGACGGCCGAGCTTCGAGAGCTGGTACTGGGCGCCCTGCTCGTAGAACACGTTCACGTCGCCCTCGAAGAGCGAGAGATGCGTGTGCATGCCCGAGCCGGGGTGCCCGGAGAGCGGCTTCGGCATGAACGTCGCGTAGACGCCCTGCTCGATCGCCACCTCCTTGATCACGGTGCGGAAGGTCATGATGTTGTCGGCCGTGGTGAGCGCGTCCGCGTAGCGGAGGTCGATCTCGTTCTGGCCGGGGCCCGCCTCGTGGTGGCTGAACTCGACCGAGATGCCCAGATCCTCCAGCATGCGCACGGAGCGGCGGCGGAAGTCGTGCGCCGTGCCTCCGGGGACGTTGTCGAAGTACCCGGCGGAGTCGACCGGCTCCGGACCCTCGGCGCCGAAGGACGACGACTTGAGGAGGTAGAACTCGATCTCGGGGTGCGTGTAGAAGGTGAACCCGCGCTCGGCCGCCTTCGCCAGCGTGCGCTTGAGCACGTTGCGCGGGTCGGCGACGGCGGGCTGGCCGTCGGGCGTCGTGATGTCGCAGAACATCCGCGCCGTCGGGTCGATCTCTCCGCGCCACGGGAGGATCTGGAAGGTCGACGGGTCCGGATGCGCGAGGACGTCGGCCTCGAAGGAGCGGGTGAGGCCCTCGATGGCGGAGCCGTCGAAGCCGAGCCCCTCCGCGAACGCGCCCTCCACCTCGGCCGGCGCGATCGCGACCGACTTCAGCGTGCCGACGACGTCGGTGAACCAGAGGCGAACGAATTTGATCCCTCGCTCTTCAATGGTGCGAAGAACGAAGTCCCGTTGCTTGTCCATCCAGACCCCTCCTGTTTCGACCCTCAGGCTACTGCCTCCGACCGGGGCCCGCGGGGCGCCCGAGGCGCGCCGTAGACTGGCGCCCATGTCAGCGCAGCCCGTGAAACGCGTTCGAACCCGCCACTTCCAGAACGCGAAGGACTCCGGTGTCCGCATCACCGGGCTGACCAGCTACGACCAGCTGACGGCGAAGATCTTCGACGACGCCGGGATCGACTTCCTCCTCGTGGGCGACTCCGCCGGCAACACGGTGCTCGGCTACGACACCACTCTGCCCGTCACCGTCGACGAGCTCATCCCGCTGGCACGTGCCGTCGCCGGAGCCGTCGAGCGCGCCTTCGTCGTCGCCGACATGCCCTTCGGCTCCTACGAGTCGGGGGCCGACGACGCGCTGCACACGGCGTTCCGCTTCATGAAGGAGACGCACGCGCACGCGGTGAAGCTCGAGGGCGGAGTCCGCTCCGCCGAGCAGATCCGGCGCATCGTCGAGGCGGGCATCCCCGTGATGGCGCACATCGGCTTCACGCCGCAGAGCGAGCACGGGCTCGGCGGCCACATGGTGCAGGGGCGCGGCGAGGGCATCGAGCAGCTGCTCGCCGACGCGCGCGCCGTCCAGGAGGCCGGGGCGTTCGCCGTCGTCCTCGAGATGGTGCCCGCCGACGCGGCACGTCAGGTGACGGAGGAGCTGCGCATCCCCACGATCGGAGTCGGAGCGGGACCGCACGTCGACGGACAGCTGCTCGTGTGGACGGACTTCGCCGGATTGACCACCGGCCGCATCCCCCGCTTCGTGAAGCAGTACGCGGATCTGCGCGGCGTGCTCACCGGAGCGGTCACCGCGTACCGGGACGACGTGGAGTCCGGCGCCTACCCCGGCGCCGAGCACAGCTACGAGTAGCCGCGGTCAGCGGTCCTCGGCGGCGTCCTCCTCGGCCCACTTGCGGCTGTTCTCGTGCAGCCGCTCGAGGGCGTGCTCCGCCTCCTCGCGAGAGGAGAAGGGTCCCACCCGGTCGACGGAGGGGGACACGAATCCCTGCTCCACCGTGCCGGCCTTGAGGTTGTACCACCAGGAGTTCGCGTCGCCGTCAGCCATGCCGCGATCCTACGCCGCAGCCCGCGTCGGTCCGCACCCCCGCCCTTCGCTAGCATGGCCGCTATGACTGCTGCGGCGACCGCCATCGGGATCGACATCGGGGGAACGGGCATCAAGGGGGCCTCGGTGGACCTGGCCGCGGGCACCCTGCTCAGCGACCGGATGAAGCTCGCCACTCCCCCGGGAGGCACGCCGAAGGACATCGTCGCCACCGTCCAGCAGATCCTCGAGAGGATCCCGGACCTGCCCTCGGACACCCCGGTCGGCATCTGCTTCCCCGCCGTCGTCGTCCACGGACGGACGATGTCGGCGGCGAACGTGTCGGACGAGTGGATCGGCCTCGAGGCCGAGAAGCTCTTCGAGGACGCGATCGGCAGGAACATCTTCTTCGTCAACGACGCCGACGCGGCGGGCTACGCCGAGTCGCGCTTCGGAGCGGCGAAGGACAAGAAGGGCCTGGTCATCATGACCACCCTCGGCACCGGCATCGGGACGGCGCAGATCCACGACGGGATCCTCATCCCCAACGCCGAGCTCGGCCACCTCGAGATCCACGGCGGCGACTACGAGAAGAAGGCCTCGTTCGCCGCCAAGGAGCGCGACGACCTCGACTACAAGCACTGGGCGAAGCGCCTGCAGCGCTACTACTCCCACCTCGAGGCGCTGCTCTGGCCCGATCTCTTCATCGTCGGCGGCGGCATCTCCAAGCACCACGACGAGTTCCTCCCGCTGCTCGACCTGCGCACCCCGATCATCCCGGCGGCGCTCCGCAACAACGCCGGCATCCTCGGCGCGGCCGCGCTCGCAGGGCGGGGCTGAGTCTTTTTCCTCGGCGGTCCCCGCCCGCCGAGGCGCGGTCGGCCTCGGGAGGTGACGCGTTCCGGGGAGCGGGGTGCGGACGGCTACGGCGAAACGCTGGCACGCGTTTCGCCGGTTCGCCTGGTGCGTGGCGCCATGGCGCACGGACATGATCGGACCTTCGGGGTCCAGCGGTCGCGGTGAGCCACGACGGGGCGGGGGCACCCGGTCCTCGGCGGCGATCCGCAGCGGCGTCTCAGGACCGTCCTCCGGGATCGGCGCCTGCCGGACGTCGTGCTGCGCCGCGTCGTCCGCAGGAGGCAGCGCGAGAGATGGACTGCGCCAGTCTTGACGAGTAGCCGCGCAAGGGTGTGTCGAGACCCGGGAACCGCCACGGCAGGCCGTCGCGCTGCCTGCGGGCGGGAGCGCGACCTCGGCGACCGGCGGAGACGCGAGATGCCCCGCCGGGGCGGGGCATCTCGTGGCGAAGGGGTCGGCTGATACGCCGGGTTCTGTTCACGCCGCGCCTCTCGGCGGGCGCTGGACGGCCATCTCTCTCGGAGCCACGTCGCCGTGACCCTCCAGCGGTCTACCCGAGGACCCGACGAGCAGCCGCATCGTCCTCTGTCTGACCTTGCTCCGGGCGAGGTTTACCGAGCGGACCGGATCACTCCGGCCCCTGGTGGTCTCTTACACCACCGTTTCACCCTTACCGCCGGCCGGAGCCGACGGCGGTCTGTTCTCTGTGGCACTGTCTCGCGGGTCGCCCCGGGTGGGTGTTGCCCACCGCCCTGCTCTGCGGAGCCCGGACGTTCCTCGGCACCACGGCTCTCGCCGCGGTGACGCGACCGTCTTGCCGGCCCGTTCGCCCGTCCAGTGTACGGCTCAGGCGAGGGTGGACTCCTCGCCGCGCACCAGGATGCAGCCGCTGTCGGGGCAGAGGACGACCTCGTCGGGAGCGGAGGCGCGGATCCAGGAGAGGTCCGACTCGGTGAGGGCCACGCCGCTCCCCTCCGACACCTTCCCGCGGAGGAGGGCCGCGCCGACTCCGTAGCGGGCGCGCTGCTTCTCGTACAGCTCGACCAGGTCCTCCGGAAGGGTCGTCACCAGGTCGGCGCGGTCCCGGGCGAGCGCCTCCTGCTTGTCGCGGAGCTTCTCGGCCTGCGCGTCGCGCTCCTCGGCGAGGGTCCCGAGCGAGGCGACGACCTCGTCGCGCTCGGCCTGAGCCGCGGCGACCTCGGACTCGATGCCCTCGATCCGCTCCATCAGGGTCAGCTCGATGTCCTCGAGGTCTCCCCGTCGCTTCACGAGGGAGGTGATCTCGCTCTCGAGCGCGGCGATGTCCTTGGCCGCGGAGGCGGTCTGCAGGCGGTCGCGATCGCGGGTGAGCCGCTTCTCGACCACGCTGACGTCGGACTCGATGCGCCCGAGCTCGGTGCGCACGTCCTCGAGGCGCCCTGTGCGCTCGGCGAGGGAGCGGCGGGTCTCGTTGTCGCGGGCCTGCATCGCCTGGATCCGCGCGATCTGCGGGAGCGTCGCGAGGGCGTGGCGCAGCTGCGCGCCCCTCGTGTCCAGACTCGCCAGAGTCAGGAGTTCGCGCTGGTGTGCGGGGCTGGCTTTCACGTGGCGGTCCTCGTTCCCGGCGCGCAGTACGGGCGCGCCGCGTCCATTCTCCCGTGCCCGCGGCGGGTCAGTGCACGATCGCGAAATCCCACGGGTCGGTGCGGGTCTCGCTCACCTCGACGGTGACCGTGGGCAGGGCCTCCCGCAGTGCGGTCGCGGCGACGTCGAGCCACAGCCATTCGCTCGCCCAGTGCGAGACGTCGATGAGGGCGGGCCCGGTGCCGTGCAGGGCCTTCTCGCGCGCCTCGGAGGCCGGGTGGTGCCGGAGGTCGGCGGTGATGAAGACGTCGCTCGTGCGGACGGCGGGGGCGTCCAGGAGGGAGTCCCCCGCTCCCCCGCAGAGCGACACGCGGCGCACGGGCGTCTCGTAGGCGCCCGCGGCCCGCACTCCCCCTGCGGTGGCCGGCAGGAGCTCGGCCACGGCTCCGGCCAGGCGTCCGAGCGTCACCTCCTCGGGCAGGTCGCCCACTCGGCCGAGCCCGACCGACGGGTCGGCGCCCGGGACGAGCGGAGTCGCGCCGGTCAGGCCGAGGCGGGTGGCGATCACGTCCGAGACCCCGTCCGCGACGATGTCGGCGTTCGTGTGGGCCGAGATCAGTGCGCAGCCGCCCCGGATGAGGTCCGCGAGCAGGCGGCCCTTGTAGCCGTCCTCGGCGATCGAGGTGACGCCGCGCAGCAGCAGCGGGTGGTGCGCGACCAGGAGCTGGTATCCACCGTCGACGGCCTCCGCGACGGTGTCGGAGACCACGTCGACCGTGAGCAGGATCCGCTCCACCGCGGCGTCGGGGTCGCCGGTGACCAGGCCGGGCGCGTCCCAGCTCTCGGCGGCCGCCTCGGGCCAGAGACGGTCGATGACGGAGTGGACGTCGCGCAGTGAGGGCATGGGTCCAGGGTAGGGCCGCTCAGCGCGGGTGGCCGGTCTCCACGGCTCGGATCGCGGCGTCGGCGTCGGCCGCCGCGTCCAGTTCGGCTCGCAGGTGGTCGTTTGACTCGGGCAGGCGGACGGTGATGCCGCCGTACTGCTCGATCTCGAGCAGGCCCGCGACTCCGGAGGCGGCGAGCACGTGGCCGCCGATCCCGCCGGTGGTGTCGACGACGTGCGTGCGCAGGCCGGCGACGCTGATCCCCTGGAACGGCTGCGGGCCGACGAAGCCCAGCAGCGTGCCCTCGACGCCGGTCAGCCGGACCTCGTGCTGGTCGCGCATCGCGTCCGCCAGGCGGCGGTAGGGCTCCGCCTGCGCGATCGGCCGGCGCAGGGTCGGCGTCTCCACCGCGCGCGCAGGCGGACGCCGACGAAGACGTCCGGACAGGGCACGAGCGAGCGCACCGCGGCCGGTCCGCCGAACGGCGCGATCAGGAGCCGTGGCGGCGCACGGTCGGTGGTCCGTGCTTGCCTGGGGACCATGAACGAGTACCTGCCCTGGGCCGTCGCGGCCGCCCTGCTCCTGGCCCTCCTCATCACGGTCGTCACCGGCCGCCGACGGCGCACTGCGGCGAGAGCGGCGGCGGAGCAGGCCGCGGAGGAGGCCGCGGAGGAGCACCAGCGCACGATCGCCGAGCGCGACCGGAGCCACGAGGCGGCGCTCAAGGCACTGACGCGCGCGCGCGACGCCGAGCGCGACCTCAGTCGGAACGAGCTCGAGACGGCGCAGGAGGAGGTCGAGCAGACCCGTGACGCGCTCGCCAGGACCTGGAGCAGCGAGGCCGTCTCGCACACCCTGATCCGGGAGGCGTGCGCCTCGGCGGGGCTGTCCGGCGTCCTCGCCACGAACGTCGTCTTCGTACCGGTCGACGCGCGCACGACGCGCCGCTTCCTCGCGCAGATCGACCATCTGCTGCTCACCCGGCACGGCGCGCTCATCATCGAGGCCAAGTACTGGCAGGGGGTCGTCTTCGACGGCGTGCGACCCGGTACTGTCCACCCCTCCTACGGCGTCCTCCTCGACGAGGACGCCCTGCCCGAGGCCTTCGCGGTTCAGATCGCACCGGGGACGGTGTCGCGGTGGACGGTGCGCACGCATGTCGAGCAGCACGTCCCCGCCCGGCAGGTCCGGATCCAGGCCGCGAGGCTCAAGGAGCACCTGGCCCTGAACGGTCTGCCCACGCCGTGGTTCGAGACGGCCGTGCTCTACAGCCACCCCGACGTCAGGACGTACGCGCCCGGATGGCAGGGCACGGGAGCGGCACGGACGAGGATCGTGACGGGAGTCGACGAGCTGACGGACGCTCTGGCCGATCTCGCACGGCGCCCGAACACCACGATCGGGGAGGACGCCTGGGGCGAGCTCTCCGGATTCCTCGCCGGATGCGGCGGCCATGTGGAGCCGGTCGGGCCGACGCGTGCGTGACCAGCAGGGGGACCCGGCGGGCGGGCGGGTACGGTCACGACCGGCCTGAGCCGGACAGGACGGCGCCAGACCCTGTAGCGCCGTGAACGACGAAGGTCCGCACTCCCGGAGAAGTGCGGACCTGTTCGGTGGATCCGAGGGGATTCGAACCCCTGACCCCCTGCATGCCATGCAGGTGCGCTACCAGCTGCGCCACGGACCCATGTTGTGTTCTGTCTTGCTTCGTACTGTCTTTCGCTGTCTCCGCCCGGCGGAAGCAACTCGAATAAACTACAACACGATTCGCGTGAAGTGAAATCGAGCGCTGTCGCCGGGCGTGTTCGTCAGTTCGAGGACGTCGACGAGTCGACGGCGACGGGCTGCTCGAGAGTGAACGGCACCGTCGGGCAGTCCTTCCAGAGGCGCTCGAGCGAGTAGTACATGCGGTCCTCCTCGTGGAAGACGTGCACGACGAGGTCGCCGAAGTCGAGGAGGATCCAGCGGCCCTCCGCACGGCCCTCGCGGCGCAGCAGCTTGGCGCCGGAGTCGTTCAGGCGGTCCTCCACCTCGTTCGCGATCGCGACCACGTTGCGCTCGGAGCGGCCGGTGGCGAGGAGGAAGATGTCGACCAGCGGCAGCGGCCCCGAGACGTCGAGGGCGACGAGGTCCTCACCGCCCTTGGAGTCGGCGGCGGTGGCCGCGAGCTGGAGCAGGGCGCGGGCGGAATCGGTCGCAGTCATGAAGCCTTCAGTGTCGGTGGTGGAGATCAGAAGATGTTGAGCACGAAGCCGCCGATGAACAGCGCGATCGCGCCGACCAGCAGGACGGCCGCGGTGATCGCGAGGACCACCGGGACGCTCACGCCGGCGCGCTTCTGCGGCGCGATCATCGAGGTGCCGGCGGCGTGGGTGGAAACGGCGCTGGACGCCCGGACCGGCTCGGACTCGCCGACGGGCTGCTCGCGGTCGATGCGGTCGACGTAGCGGTCCACATCGGGCGAGTCGTAGAGGTTCGGGTGCTGGCCCGTGGAGCCGAGGCTGCGCGGGAGGTCGAACGAGCCGGTGACGAGGATCTCCCCCGTGTCCGTGCCGACTGTCGCGCCGGGGCCCGTGGTCGGCAGGATCAGCGCGTTGGTGGTGGTGACGGCACCGGTGGCGGCGACTCCGCTCGCGATGAGGGAGTCGAACGAGGCGTCCACCTCCTCCTTCGACTTGCTGTCGAGTTCCTCGGTGATGGCGAGGTGCTCGATCGGCGGCTCGAAGCTCCCGGTGATCTCGGTGGCCTTCTCGTCGGCGATGTCGAGGGATCCGCCCACCGACGCGAAGAGCGCGGTGTTCAGGTGCGGCTGCTCGGGCTGCTCGCCGGCCGTCGGCTGCTCGTCGTCCGCGTCCCGCTCGTCGGAGGCGTCCGCGGACGGCGTCTCGTCGTCGGAGGAGGAGCTCTCGATCTCGGCCTCGTGCACCTCGGCCGCGTCGGCGTCCGCGGTCGCATCGGTGGCGGACTCGTCCGCCTCTTCCTCGGACGCCTCGGGGGCGTCCTCGGTGACGACGTCCTCGTCGCCCTCCGGCTCCTGCTCCGCTGCGCCCTCGGGCACCGGCTCCGCATCACGGGACTCGTCGGCCGCCTCGATCACGGGGACCGACCCGGTCGGCGGGAGCGCCGAGGCGCGCTCGAGGGCGCCCTCGACGTCGTCGGAGCGCTCGTCGTCGGACCGCTCCTCGTCGGCGGGCGGCTCCGCCTCCGGTGCGGCGGCGACCTTCTCCGCCTGCTGCTGCGCCAGCAGTGCGCGCAGCTCCCGACGGGTCAGCTGGCGGCCCGTGGCGTTCTCGGTGGCGACGATCTCCATCGAGGAGGTGCGCAGGTCGGGCTCGCTCGCGGGGCTCGGCTCGACGGGGGTGATCCGCAGGGCCTGGGTGGGGGTCAGCACCGGCATGTCGCCGGCGGTGGTGGCGGTCGCGGTGGCAGCTCGGCGGGACGTCGTCGGAACGGCGGCGGTCGTGGCCGCACCGGCCTCGCGCCTCTCGCGCTCGCGGATCTCGCGCCGGGTGAGCGGCTTCTCCTCGGGCTGAACTGTCATGACGTGCTCCGATACAGGTGGTGCTTCGAGATGTACTGGACGACACCGTCGGGAACCAGGTACCAGACCGGATGACCCCGGTTGACGCGGCTCCGACAGTCGGTCGAGGAGATCGCCAGTGCCGGAATCTCCAACAAGGATACGTCCTGGGCCGGCAATCCCGAAACGTTGAGGACGTGCCCCGGCCGGCTGACGGCGACGAAGTGGGCCAGCTCCCACAGCTCGTCGTAGTCCTTCCAGCTCAGGATCTGAGCGACCGCGTCCGCGCCGGTGATGAAGAACAGCTCGGCGTCGGGGTGCGCGGCGTGGATGTCGCGCAGGGTGTCGATCGTGTAGGTCGTGCCGATGCGGTCCACGTCGACTCGGCTGACGGTGAAGCGCGGGTTCGACGCCGTCGCGATCACCGTCATCAGGTACCGGTGCTCGGCGGAGGTCACCGTCTTCTTGTGCCACGGCTGGCCGGTGGGCACGAAGACGACCTCGTCCAGGTCGAACGACTGGGCCACCTCGGAGGCGGCGACCAGGTGACCGTGGTGGATCGGGTCGAAGGTGCCGCCCATCACGCCGATGCGCGGACGCCGCGGGCCTCCGCTCGCGGCGGACGTCACGATCGCTGGGCTCCCCGCCTAGTGTCCGTGACCGTGCTGGTCGTGGGAGCCGGCACCGGTCTTGTGCGAGTGGCGGTTCGCCACGTCCCGGTAGCTCCAAGTGACGAAGCCGAGCGCCGTGAAGGCGACGGCGGCGATCAGGCCGAAGACGATCGGGGGGAACGGCAGCTCCGTGTGGGCCGCTGCTTCGGCGAGGACGGTCGTCGCGAGGGACATGCAGTGCTCCTTGGAGGTCGTGGTCGCCCCGGCGGGGCTCCGACGAGTCTACCCGGACGCCGCTCGACGCCGGATCGCCGGTCCGGGCGCTAGGCGCGGACCTGTCCCGCGCCGCGCAGCAGCCACTTCGTGCTGGTCAGCTCGGGAAGGCCCATGGGGCCCCGAGCGTGCAGCTTCTGCGTCGAGATGCCGACTTCGGCGCCGAACCCGAACTCCCCGCCGTCGGTGAAGCGGGTGGAGGCGTTGACCATCACGACCGCGGAGTCGACCTCGGCGAGGAAGCGCTCGGCGCTTCGGAGGTCGTTCGTCACGATCGACTCGGTGTGGTGGGTGGAGTACCGGTCGATGTGGGCCATCGCGGCCTCTAGGTCGTCGACGATCGCGACGGCGACGTCGAGCGAGTAGTACTCCGCGGACCAGTCCTCGTCGGTGGCGGGCACCGCGTCGGGCCAGAGCGCCGCGACGCGCTCGTCGCCGTGCACGGTCACTCCCGCTTCCGCGAGCCGGCCGAGCACGGGCGGGAGGAGGCGCTCGGCGGCGTCACGGTGGACGAGGAGGGTCTCGAGGGCGTTGCAGGTGCTCGGACGCTGCACCTTGGCGTTGTGGACGATGTCCACGGCCCACTGCTCGTCGGCACTGGCGTCGAGGAAGACGTGGACGACTCCGGCGCCCGTTTCGATCACAGGGACCGTCGACTCGGTCACGACCGACTCGATGAGGCCCGCGCTCCCCCGCGGCACCAGGACGTCGACGTAGCCGCGCGCTCGCATGAGGGCCTTCGCGCCCTCGCGGCCGTGGTCGTCGACCGTCTGCACCAGCTCGGCGGGCAGCCCGACGGAGGCGACGGCCTCCTGCAGCAGCTCCACCAGGACGCGGTTCGTGTTCTCCGCGGCCGAGCCTCCGCGCAGGATCACGGCGTTCCCGCTCTTGAGGGCGAGCGCCGCGATGTCGATGGTGACGTTCGGGCGCGCCTCGTAGATCGCTCCGACCACGCCGAACGGGACCCGCACCTGGGTGAGGGAGGCGCCGTTGGGCAAGTTCGATCCCCGCACCGTCTGCCCGACCGGATCGGTGAGCCCGACGACCGCGACGACGGCGTCGGCGAGGGACCCCAGGCGCGCCGCATCGAGGCGGAGGCGGTCCTGCAGGCCCGCGCTCATCCCGCTCTCGCGACCCCGCTGGAGGTCGAGCTCGTTCGCCGGGACGACGCGCGCGGCGCTCGAGCGCACCGCGTCGGCGATGGCGAGCAGAGCCCGGTTCTTGAGGTCGGTGGTCGCACTGCGGAGGGAGCGCGACGCGGCACGGGAAGCGGCGAACCGCTCGGTCAGCGCACTGCTGTCGGGGGTCGTCTGCGGCATCCGGCCAGTGTAGAGGCAGACGACCCCGGCGGCGGGAGTCAGCTCTCCTCGCCGGCCTCCGTGCCGTCGCCCTCGTCGGCGACGCGCCAGACGCCGCCCTGGCGCTCGCGCTCGAGCTCCGCGCGGGCCTCGGCCTTGGCGTCCATCCGCTCGAAGTAGTCCTCGCGACGCTCGTTGCGGGTCTTGCGCCGGTTGTCCTCGAGGCGGAGGTCCGTTCCGCGGGGCGCGGTGATGAGCTCGGCCGTCGAGGTGAGGGTCGGCTCCCAGTCGAAGACGACGCCGTCGCCGGGGCCGATGACGACGGTGGAGCCGGCGACCGCTCCAGCCGAGAACAGGCCGTTCTCGACTCCGAGCTTGGCCAGGCGGTCGGCGAGGAAGCCGACGGCCTCGTCGTTCGTGAAGTCGGTCTGCGCGACCCAGCGCACGGGCTTGGTGCCCAGGACCCGGTACACGTTGCCGTACGAGCCGCCCTCGACCCGGATCTCGAAGTCCTTCTCGTCCACGGCGCGGGGGCGGATGGTGATGCGCTCCACCCGCGGCACGGCGGCGAGCTCGAGGCGGTGCTTCTCGACGATCTCGGCGAGGGCGAACGTCAGCTGGCGGAGTCCCGAGTGGCTGACCGTCGAGATCTCGAACACGCGGTAGCCGCGGCCCTCGAGGTCGGCCCGGACGAAGTCGGCCAGTTCCTGGGCCTCGGGCACGTCGACCTTGTTGAGCGCGATCAGCTGCGGCCGCTCGATCAGCGGCACCTGTCCGTCGCCGACGGGGTAAGCCGCCAGCTCCCCGAGGATGATGTCGAGGTCGGTCAGCGGGTCGCGGCCGGGCTCGAGCGTGGCGCAGTCGAGCACGTGGACGAGGGCGGTGCAGCGCTCGACGTGGCGGAGGAACTCCAGGCCCAGGCCCTTGCCCTCGCTCGCGCCCTCGATGAGACCGGGCACGTCGGCGACGGTGAAGCGCGACTCCCCCGCCTGCACGACGCCGAGGTTGGGCGCGAGGGTCGTGAACGGGTAGTCCGCGATCTTCGGCTTGGCCGCCGAGATCGCCGCGACGAGGCTCGACTTGCCCGCCGAGGGGAATCCGACGAGCGCGACGTCCGCGACGGTCTTCAGCTCGAGGACGACGTCGCCCTCCCAGCCCGGCGTGCCGAGCAGCGCGAAGCCGGGCGCCTTGCGCTTCGTGGTGGCGAGAGAGGCGTTCCCGAGCCCGCCCTGCCCGCCCGGAGCGATGACGAACCGGAGGCCGGGCTCGTCCATGTCGATCAGCTGGTCGCCGTCCGGCGACTTGACGACCGTGCCGACCGGGACGGGGAGCTCCATGAGCTCGCCGTTCCCGCCCGCGCGGTGGTCGCCCATGCCGGGACCGCCGTTCTCGGAGCTGCGGTGCGGGTGGCGGTGGTAGGCGAGCAGCGTCGTCGTCTGCGGGTCGGCGACGAGGACGATGTCGCCCCCGTGCCCGCCGTTGCCGCCGTCGGGGCCGGCGAGCGGCTTGAACTTCTCGCGACGGACGGAGACGCAGCCGTTGCCGCCGTGGCCGGCACGCAGATGCAGCGTGACGTTGTCGACGAAGGTGACCATGGTGTGAATCCGTCCGTGAGTGCGTGCGGCGCCGGGATGCCGGCGCCGGGGGGCTGTGCCCCGGTAAACGCGCAAGGGGCGAGCCGAAGCCCGCCCCTTGCGTCCTGTGCCTGTGCGGCCGAGGAGGTCGACCCTACTGGGCGGCCGCCACGATGTTGACGACCTTGCGGCCGCCCTTGCTGCCGAACTCGACAGCGCCCGCCGAGAGGGCGAACAGGGTGTCGTCGCCACCGCGTCCGACGTTCGCGCCGGGGTGGAAGTGCGTGCCGCGCTGGCGGACGATGATCTCGCCCGCGTTCACGACCTGGCCGCCGAAGCGCTTGACGCCGAGACGCTGCGCGTTCGAGTCGCGACCGTTGCGAGTGGAGCTCGCGCCCTTCTTGTGTGCCATTTCTCATCTCCTCGAGACCGGGGGGCCGCAGCCCCGTGCTGTTGCCCTGCAGGGCGATGGCTCGCTCCGCAGGTCAGCTCAATTCCTTTGCAGGACTACTTGATGCCAGTGACCTTGACGCGCGTGAGGTCCTGACGGTGCCCCTGGCGCTTCTTGTAACCGGTCTTGTTCTTGAACTTCTGGATGATGATCTTCGGACCACGGAGGTCCTCGAGCACCTCGGCGGTGACGGTGACGCCCGCGAGGGTCGCCGCGTCCGAGGTGATCGACTCACCGTCGACGAGCAGCACGGCAGGAAGCTGCACGGTGCCGTTCTCGTCGGCCTTGACGCGGTCCATCGTCACGATGGTGCCGACCTCGACCTTCTCCTGCCGACCGCCGGCGCGCACAACTGCGTAAACCACTTCTCGTACCTGTTTCTCGTCTGGACGGAGCGGAGGCCTCGTCCGGGGCTTGTAGGGACGGGGCTGAGCCCCGGTCTTCCGGTTCGTACCCGTCTCCTCACGACACGAGGGAACCGGCACCGCGGCCCGCGCCCCGTGAGGGGCGGAGCGACAACGGAAATCTGCGTGAGCACATGGATCGCGCCACACCAACGGTCAAGAGTACGGGATCCGCGCTCCACGGTCAAACGCACACGACTGCGAAGCCGTGTCCACCCGACCGGCGACCCCGTCACGATAGTCGAGGAGGAGGCGCGTGGACGGACGGCGCGCCGCCTACGATCGGGGAATGGTCATCCTCGTCGACGGCGCGCGCTGGCCGGCGCACGGCCGGCTGTGGGCGCACCTCGTGAGCGACGTCTCGCTCGAGGAGCTCCACGACTTCGCGCGCCGTCTCGGCGTGCCCGAGCGCGGCTTCGACCTGGACCACTACGACGTGCCCGAGGAGCGGATCGACGAGCTCGTCGCCGCGGGCGCGGTCCCCGTCGGCGCGCGGGAGCTGGTCGAGCGGCTGAGGCGGAGCGGGCTCCGCGTCCGCGGGCGCGACCGGGATGCCGAGAGGGCCCGGCGCCGGCTCTCGCCGGGCACCGGGCCCTCCTGACACCGGGTCGCGCTACTGGTCGGCGCGGCGCGGGGTCTGCTCGGGGATGACCGCGACTCCGGTGAGCGCGGCCGTCGTGACGCGCCGGCTCTTCGCACGGCCCTGGCCGGGCTGCTTCGGAGCCGGCAGAGCGTCGAGCACGGAGTCGAGCAGGTGCTCGGCGACCTCGCTGCGGACGCGGCGCGGAGGCGTGACCGGCGCGATCGGGATGTCGAGGATCGGCGCGGCAGCGGCCGGCTCGATCTCCTTCTCGACCGGGGTCTCGACGGGAGCCGACTCGACGGTCGCCGTCTCGGCGGCCTCCTGGCGCGGCTCGCGGTCGCGGCTGCGACGACGGCGCTCGCCCCGGGCGGGACGCTCGCCGCGACGGCTCGGCTCGGACGGCTGCTCCTCGGGTGCCGTGGCGGACTCCTCCGGCGCCATGGCCTCGACGGTCTCGGCGGCGTCCTCGACCAGCGCGGCCGCCTCCTCCGCCGCCTGGCGCACGGCCTGGGGGTGGATGGTGCTGGCGGCGATCTGCGCGAGCGCGTTCTTCGCGTCGTCCGTGATGGCGTGGGTGCTGACCGGCTTGGTCGCCGGCGCGCCCTGCCCGTTCTGCCCGCCGTTCGAGCGCCCGGAGGCGGCGGGCTGCTGCTCGCCGCCCTTGCCCCGGCGGCGCTGCTCCTGCTGCGGAGCGGCGGTCGACCGGTGCTTGAGCACGGGGTCGTGGTGGACGATGACGCCGCGTCCGGCGCAGATCTCGCAGTTCTCGCTGAAGGTCTCGAGCAGGCCCAGGCCCAGCTTCTTGCGGGTCATCTGCACGAGGCCGAGCGAGGTGACCTCGGCGACCTGGTGCTTCGTCCGGTCGCGGCTCAGGCACTCGACCAGGCGGCGGAGCACGAGGTCGCGGTTGGACTCGAGCACCATGTCGATGAAGTCGACGACGATGATGCCGCCGATGTCGCGCAGGCGCAGCTGGCGGACGATCTCCTCGGCCGCCTCCAGGTTGTTCTTCGTGACCGTCTCCTCGAGGTTCCCGCCCGAGCCGACGAACTTGCCGGTGTTGACGTCGACCACGGTCATCGCCTCGGTGCGGTCGATCACGAGCGAGCCGCCGCTGGGCAGCCAGACCTTGCGCTCCAGCGCCTTCTCGATCTGCTCCGTGATGCGGAACTCGTCGAACGCGTCCTTGTCACCCGTGTAGACCTCGACGCGCTCAAGCAGATCGGGGGCGACCTGGCTGAGGTAGAGCTCGATGGTCTCGCGGGCGTCGTCGCCTGCGATGACCATCTTCTCGAAGTCCTCGTTGAAGACGTCGCGGACGATCTTGATCAGCAGGTCCGGCTCGCTGTGCAGGAGAGCGGGAGCCTGCCCGGTCGCGGCCTTCGCGCTGAGAGCCGTCCACTGCGCGGTCAGGCGCTCGACGTCGACGGTCAGCTGCTCCTCCGTGGCGCCCTCGGCCGCGGTCCGGACGATGACGCCCACGTTCTCGGGCAGCACCTCCTTGAGGATCTTCTTCAGGCGGGCGCGCTCGGTGTCCGGGAGCTTCCGCGAGATGCCGTTCATCGAGCCGTTGGGCACGTAGACGAGGTAGCGGCCGGGGAGCGAGATCTGGCTCGTGAGACGGGCGCCCTTGTGGCCGACGGGGTCCTTCGTGACCTGGACGAGGACCCGGTCGCCGGGCTTGAGCGCGAGCTCGATCCGGCGGGGGCCGCCGGCGTTGTTCGCGGCGTCCCAGTCGACCTCGCCGGAGTAGAGCACGGCGTTGCGCCCGCGTCCGATGTCGACGAAGGCGGCCTCCATGCTCGGGAGGACGTTCTGCACGCGGCCGAGGTAGACGTTGCCGATGAGCGACGCCTCCTGCGAGCGGGCGACGTAGTGCTCGGCGAGGACGCCGTCCTCGAGCACGCCGATGCGGATGCTGTCCTCCTTCGAGCGGACGACCATGACGCGGTCGACGGCCTCCCGGCGGGCGAGGAACTCGGACTCGGTGACGACCGTGCGGCGCCGGCCGGCGTCGCGGCCGTCGCGGCGGCGCTGCTTCTTGGCCTCGAGGCGGGTCGAGCCCTTGATGCGCTGCGGCTCGGTGATGAGCTCGGGCTCCCGGGCCTCGCGCTGCTCGCGCGGCTGGCGGACCCGGACGACGGTGTTCTCGGGGTCGTCGGAGCCGGACCTCTCGCTCTCGCCGCTGCGGCGGCGCGAGCGGCGGCGGACGGAGCCCTGCTCCTCGGCCGGGCTCTCGCGCTCCTCCTGGACGCCCAGCGGCGCACCGCGGGGAGGCAGCGGAGCCAGCTCGACGTAGTCGGGCAGGACCGGCGCCTGGAACAGCAGCGACGGGCTCGGCAGTGCGGGCCGTCGCGGCTCCTCCTGCTCGGCGCCCGGGGTCTGCGGGAGGGCGTTGAAGAACACCGCGCCCGTCGACGTCGACGGCTCGGCCGCCTCCGCGGCGCTCCCGGTCTCGGGCAGCTCGGTGCCCTCGGCTCCGGTCTGGTCGGTCTCGTTGCTGTCGATGATCGTCTCCCCTGTCGCTGGCGCGCTCGACTCGGTCCGCCGGGTCGCCCGACGGCCACCGAAGAGGCGGCTGATCTTCCTGGCCCCGCTGCGGGGCTCGTCGCGGTCCGGATCGGATCCGCTCGTACTGTTGTCTTCCACCATTCCTGGTGCACTCCTCGGCCGGGTCGTCCGCCGCGTCGTCTTCCCGGATGCTTCTCTCGTGCGAGGGGCCTCGGCCCGCCGCGAATCCTTCCGCTCCCCCGGTCCCGTCGCGCTCGTGGCGCGGGACTCCGGTTGCAGCTGCACTCTCGGAACTGACTATCCGACACGCGCTCCTCCGCGGTGCGACCTGCGGTCGACTCCCGGCGGAGCGGAGATCCGGCGCGTCCATTCGCGGAACGCTGTCGATCTCCTGTGGCCCGGTACTCGCCCGGTAAACCTTCTTCGCGTCGATGCGGGGTCCCCCGGACCGACGGCTCCGATTATCGCACGCATTCCCAGAGGCGCCGATCCGGCGCGTGCCATAATCCCCCGGTGTCCAGCGATCCCGGGGTGCGCGACGCCCCCACCCAGCAGCGCCCCGTCGTCTTCGCCGTCCTGCTGATCGTCCTCGGCGTGATCGGCTGGACCGCCGCCTTCGCCCTCACGAACGACAAGTTCGCCGCTCTCGAGAACCCGGATGCGGGCCTCGGCTGCGATTTCAGCCTGCTCGTGCAGTGCAGTGCGAACCTGAACTCGGCGCAGGGCGCGGTCTTCGGCTTCCCGAACCCCCTCATCGGCCTGGCGGCCTGGATCGCGCCGATCGTGGTGGGGCTGGGCCTGCTCGCGGGCGCCCGGTTCGACCGGTGGTTCTGGGCGGCCTTCAACGTCGGCTTCCTGCTGGCCCTGGTGTTCGTGGGCTGGCTCATCGCGACGAGCGTCTTCGCGCTCGGAACGCTCTGCCCCTGGTGCATGCTCACCTGGGCCGTCGTCATCCCGGGCTTCTGGCTGGTGACGCTCCGCAACCTCCGTGAGGGCGTGTTCCCCGTCCGCGCCGGGGTGCGCCGCTTCGCCGGTGCCGCCTACGGCTGGGTCCCGTTCATCACGCTGCTCTGCTACCTGCTGATCGCGGTGATCGCGCAGGTGAGGCTGAACGTGCTCGCCTACCTCTGACGGACGTCGTCAGAGGCAGGCGGCCGAGCGGCTCAGGCGAACCAGAGGCCGAGCTCGCGCGCGGCCGACTCCTCGGAGTCGGACCCGTGCACGAGGTTCTGCTGGACCTTGCGGCCCCAGTCGCGGCCGAGGTCGCCGCGGATGGTGCCGGGCGCGGCCGTGGTCGGGTCGGTGGTGCCGGCGAGGGCGCGGAAGCCCTCGATCACGCGGTCGCCCGCGATGCGCAGGGCGACGATCGGGCCGCTCTCCATGAACTCGACGAGCGGCTCGTAGAAGGGCTTGCCCTCGTGCTCGGCGTAGTGGGCGGCGAGCAGCTCCCGGTCGGCCTCGACGAGCCTCACGTCGACGAGGGAGTAGCCCTTCGCCTCGATGCGGCGGAGGATCTCGCCGGTGAGGTTGCGGGCGACGCCGTCGGGCTTGACGAGGACGAGGGTCTCCTGAGTGGCCATGGTTCAGCGGTCTCCTTCGGTGGGGTCGGTGGGCTCCGCCGCCCGGCGCGTCTGAGCGTCGAGGCGTGTGCCGGTCACCATGCAGTACGTCCACAGCGCCACGAAGGCGGCGCCGATCACGTACATGATCGGGACCAGCAGGCCCGAGGCCACGATAACGAACTGGAGCACCCAGCCGATGCGGAAGCCGACCGGCCGGTTCAGCAGGCCCAGAGTGGCGACGAGCGCGAGGCAGACCACCGCTCCCCCGACCAGCACGACCACGGGGTCGGCCGCCTTCAGCCCGAAGGCGACCAGGGTGGCGAGGAAGACGATGACCGCCTCGAAGCCGAGCACGATCGAGCCGAGGCTCTCCCGGACGGTCCGCGAGCGCCGCGGGCGTCCGGCCCTCACGCGCCCAGCCAGTTCTCGTCGCGGGCCGCAGTGATCGTGCGGCCGACGAGGGTGATCGAGCCCGTGACCAGCAGAGCGCCCTTGTCGGTGCGCGCCGCGAGGACGCGGCCGGCCGTGAGAGCACCCAGCGGGTCGTCGGCGACGCGGACCGCCTCCTCCGGGAACACGGTGCGGGCGAGCGCGGCGAGCTCCTCGGCGGGCATCGCCCGATCGCTCGGCGCCGTGGTCACGATCAGCTCGTCCACCACGGGGCGGAGCTCCCGGAGGATCCCCTCGGCGTCCTTCTCGGCCAGCACGCCGAGGACGGCCGTCACGCGGTCGAAGTCGAAGTAGCGGCCGAGAGCGGCGGCGAGGGACGCGGCACCGTGCGGGTTGTGCGCCGCGTCGACGACGGTGCGCGGAGCGAGTCCGACGAGCTGCAGGCGGCCCGGGGAGGTCGCGGCGGCGAAGCCCTCGTCGAGGACGTCGCCGGTGAGCTCCTGCGTCCCGCCTCCCAGGAACGTCTCGACCGCGGCGACGGCCACGGCGGCGTTCTCGGCCTGGTGGTCGCCGAAGAACGGCAGCAGCAGCTGCTCGTACGTGGTGACGAGTCCCCGGACGGTGACGACCTGGCCGCCGACGGCGACGGTCGTCGACTCGACGTCGAACTCCGCCCCCTCGACGACGATCGTCGACTCGGTGGCCTCGGCCGCGTGCCGCAGCACCGCCTCCGCCTCCGGGACCTGCCTCGCGGAGACCACCGAGGCGAGCGGCTTGACGATGCCCGACTTGGTGCGCGCGATCTCCTCGATCGTCGAGCCGAGGCGGTCGGTGTGGTCGAGGGCGATCGGCGTGAAGACGGCGACCTGCGCGTCGGCGACGTTCGTCGAGTCCCACTCGCCGCCCATCCCCACCTCGACGACGGCCACATCGACCGGCGCGTCGGCGAAGGCCGCGTAGGCCAGGACGGTGATCGCCTCGAAGAAGGACAGCGGCGCCTCGCCCTGCTCGGCCAGCTCGGCGTCGGTCATCCGCAGGTACGGCTCGACGTCCTGCCAGTTGTCGGCGAGGCTCCGGTCCGAGATCGGCTCTCCGTCGATGACGATGCGCTCGTTGAAGCGCTCGAGGTGCGGACTGGTGAACAGGCCCACCCGCAGCCCGTGGGCGCGCAGCAGGCTCTCGATCATCCGGCTGGTCGAGGTCTTGCCGTTGGTTCCGGCGATCTGGATCACCGGGTAGGCGCGCTGCGGGTCGCCGAGGATCTCGACGGCGCGCCGGGTCGGAGCGAGGCGCGGGCGGACGCTCGCCTCGCCCAGGCGCTCCAGCAGCGCGGCGTAGACGGCGTCGGCGGCCGCGCGGTCGGCGTCGTCCGGCTCGAACGGATCAGACATCGGCGGCCTCGACCTTCTCGACGCGGATGATGGCGGTGCCCGCGGGGCCGAAGGCGATCGCGCCCTCGCCGCCCTCGAGAGCCGTGGTGAGCGGAGTGAACGCGCATCCGGTCGCGAGGGTCTCCTCCGCGATCCAGAGCGCGTGCGGCTCGAGCGCCTGCAGGCTCGGCTCGTCGAGCACGACCTCCAGGACGATCCGGTCGCTGACCTCGAACCCGGCCGCCTTGCGGGCGTCCTGCACCGCGCGGATGAGGTCGCGGGCGAGCCCCTCCGCTTCGAGCTCGGGGGTGGTCGCCGTGTCGAGGAGCACGAAGCCCCCGCGCGGGAGCAGGGCGATGGCGCGGTCGTCGCCGGCCGAGCCGCCGACCTCGAGCGTGAGCTCGTACTCGCCCTCGACCAGCTCGACGCCGCCGGCGGTGACGACGCCGTCCGTCTCGCTCCAGTCGCCGGCCTTGGCGGCCCTGATCACGGTCTGCACGCCCTTGCCGAGCCGGGGCCCGGCAGCGCGCGCGTTGACCGCGAGACGGGAGGTGACGCCGTAGTCGGCGGCGCTGGAGTCGACCAGCGGCACCAGCGACACCTCCTTCACGTTCAGCTCGTCGCGGAGGATCGCCTCGAACGGCGCGAGCTCGGCGGCGTCGGCGACCACCACGGTCAGGCGCGCGAGCGGCAGGCGGACGCGGAGCCCGGCCTGCTTGCGGAGGGAGAGCGCGGTGGACGAGATGCCGCGGACCGCGTCCATCGCGTGCACGAGCGCCGGGTCGGCGGGGAACTCGTCCGCCTCCGGCCAGTCGGTGAAGTGGACGCTGCGGCCGCCGGTCAGGCCCTGCCAGATCTGCTCCGTGACGAGAGGCAGGAGCGGGGCGGCGACGCGGCACACGGTCTCGAGGACCGTGTAGAGCGTGTCGAACGCCTCCGATCCGCGGCCGTCCTCGTCGACGCCCTGCCAGAAGCGGTCGCGGGAGCGGCGCACGTACCAGTTCGTGAGCACGTCGCTGAAGTCGCGGAGCGCGGCGGCCGCGAGCGTGGAGTCCAGCGCCTCGAGCCGGCCGGTCACGGTCTCGACCAGATCGCGGGTCTTGGCCAGCAGGTAGCGGTCGAGGACGTCCTCGGAGCCGGTGCGCCTGGTCGCCTCGTAGCCGCCGCCCGCCGAGGCGTTCGCGTAGAGGGAGAAGAAGTACCAGGTGCTCCACAGCGGCAGCAGCACCTGGCGGACGCCCTCGCGGATGCCCTCCTCCGTCACGACGAGGTTGCCGCCCCGGAGGACCGGGCTCGACATCAGGAACCAGCGCATGGCGTCGGAGCCGTCGCGGTCGAAGACCTCGGCCACGTCCGGGTAGTTGCGCAGCGACTTGGACATCTTCTGCCCGTCGTTGCCCAGCACGATGCCGTGGCTGACCACGTTGCGGAACGCCGGGCGGTCGAAGAGCGCGGTGGAGAGCACGTGCAGCGTGTAGAACCAGCCGCGCGTCTGCCCGATGTACTCGACGATGAAGTCCGCCGGGTTGTGGGTGTCGAACCAGTCCGCGTTCTCGAACGGGTAGTGCACCTGGGCGAAGGGCATCGATCCGGAGTCGAACCAGACGTCGAGGACGTCGCTGATCCGGCGCATCGTCGAGCGCCCGGTCGGGTCGTCGGGGTTCGGGCGGGTCAGCTCGTCGATGAACGGCCGGTGCAGGTCGTCCGGGCGCACGCCGAAGTCGCGCTCCAGCTCGTCCAGCGAGCCGTAGACGTCGATCCGCGGGTACTCCGGGTCGTCGCTCTTCCACACCGGGATCGGCGAGCCGAAGTAGCGGTTGCGGCTGATGGACCAGTCGCGCGCGCCCGAGAGCCACTTGCCGAACTGACCGTCCTTGACGTTCTCGGGGACCCAGGTGATCTCCTGGTTGAGCTCCTCCATGCGGTCGCGGATCGCGGTGACCCGGACGAACCAGCTCGAGACCGCCTTGTAGATCAGCGGATTGCGGCAGCGCCAGCAGTGCGGGTACGAGTGCTCGTAGCTCGCCTGGCGGAGCAGCCGGTGGCCCGCGCGCAGCAGCTGCGTGAGGGGCTTGTTCGCGTCGAAGACCTGGAGGCCGGCGACCTCGCTGATCTGCGGCAGGAAGCGGCCGCCGTCGTCGACCGAGATGATGACGGGGATGCCCGCCGCCTCGCAGACCTTCTGGTCGTCCTCGCCGTAGGCGGGCGCCTGGTGCACGATGCCGGTGCCCTCGCTGGTGGTCACGTAGTCGGCGACGAGGATGCGCCACGCGTTCTGCGTGCCCCAGGCCTCGGTGTCCGCGTAGTGGTCCCAGAGGCGGTCGTAGCTGATCCCCTCGAGCTCGGAGCCGCGGTGGGTGCGCGAGACGGCGGCCAGGGCCGACTCCGCGTCCGGATAGCCGAGGTCCTTCGCGTAGGCGCCGACCTGGTCGATGGCGAGCAGGTACTCGGCCGAGAGCTCGCGCTCCTCGGGCTCGCCCCTGCCGTCGGCCGCGCCGTTCGGGCCGGCGGGGACGACCGCGTACTCGATGTCGGGCCCGACGGCGAGCGCGAGGTTCGTCGGCAGCGTCCACGGCGTCGTCGTCCACGCGAGAGCGCGGACCGCCGTCAGCTGGAGCGCCTCCGCCGTCTCGCCGACCAGCGGGAAGGTGACGGTGACCGTCTGGTCCTGGCGCATCTTGTAGACGTCGTCGTCCATCCGCAGCTCGTGGTTCGAGAGCGGCGTCTGGTCGCGCCAGCAGTACGGCAGCACGCGGTGGCCCTCGTAGGCGAGGCCCTTGTCGTAGAGCTGCTTGAACGCCCAGATCACCGACTCCATGAAGGTGGGGTCGAGCGTCTTGTAGTCGTCGTCGAAGTCGACCCAGCGCGCCTGGCGGGTGACGTAGTCCTGCCACTCCCCGGTGTAGCGCAGCACCGACTCCTTCGCGGCGGCGTTGAACGCCGCAACGCCCATCTCCTCGATCTGGGACTTGTCGGTGATGCCGAGCTGCCGCTCCGCCTCGAGCTCGGCGGGCAGGCCGTGGGTGTCCCAGCCGAAGCGGCGGTGCACCTGCCGTCCGCGCATCGTCTCGAAGCGGGGGAAGACGTCCTTGGCGTAGCCGGTGAGGAGGTGCCCGTAGTGCGGCAGGCCGTTGGCGAAGGGCGGGCCGTCGTAGAAGACCCACTCCGGCGCTCCCTCGCGCTGCCGGATCGACTCCTGGAAGGTGTCGTCCGCCTTCCAGTACGCGAGCACGCGCTCCTCGATCTCGGGGAAGCGCGGCGACGGGGACACGCCCCGGCCGAACGCGGAGCCCTCGGCGGGCTCGGCTCCGTGCGGGGTGGGCGGGGTCAGGGGGTAGGTCACGTGCGGTCTCCTGGCAGTGCTGCTGGTCTGCACGAGGACGGCCCGCCCGGATCTCAGACCCCGGGCCGGGTCGCGGTACCACCTCGCTTGGACCGGTCGGCCGGTCGCTCCCGGAGGAGTGCCCGCTGACGCGTTCCCACTCGATCGGCTGTCACGGGCCGCACCCGTCCGGGTCTACTGGGCGCAGGCCGGAGCCGGCGCCGTTCTTCCGGAGACTCACCGGTGATGGCCGGGTCGAAGTCGTCCGGCGCTATCCTAGCGCGTCGGGGGAAGCGGAGCAGGAGCGGTTCATGGTGCGAGGAGTGCAGCGCGGACGACCCCGCGCGTCGTCGCGCTCCATGCTCGAGGACGCCGCACTGGACCTCTTCGTCGAGCAGAGCTACGCGGGCACGACGATCGAGCAGATCGCCCAGCGGGCGGGGGTCTCGCGCAACACCTTCTTCAACTACTTCGAGTCCAAGAGCGACGTCTTCTGGGTGCTGGTCGACGACCGGCTGGCCGAGCTCCCGGAGGCGCTGGCCGAGACGGCGGCAGAGGCGCCGGTGATGGACGCGCTCGGCGACGCGCTGCTCGCGATCGGCTCCGGCTTCGGACCCGCGACGGTGCCGTGGGTGCTCACCCAGTCCGAGATGATCGGCAGCGTCCACGAGCTGCAGGCGTCGGCCCTCGGCCGCCTCGCCCGGCAGGCGGCCGTGATCGCCCGCTTCGTGGAGGAGCGGAGCGCGCGCCCGCTGCCCTCGCACCTCTCGCGCGCCATCGCCTACGCGAGCGTCGGAGCCGCGGTGGCGGCCGTGCAGGCGTGGGCCGCGGCGGGCCCCACCCGCGGCGAGCTCGTGCCCTATCTCGACGAGGCGCTCGCGCCCGTCCGCGCCGGCTTCACCCCCGTCGTCGACTGACCCGGCTCCCGCCGCTCCGGTAGAATCGTCGCGGCCGGCGGGCGACTCGCCCCGGAGCCCCCATCCAGGCACCATCACCACCGACACGGTGCCGCCCATAGCGAACCGGAGCATCATGACCCTCGCCGACCGCCTCCCCGCGAAGCCCGCCCTCGAGGGCCTGGAGGGCACGTGGGGCCTCCGCTGGCAGATCGACGGGACCTACCGGTTCGACCGCACCGGCCTCACCCGCGCCGACGTCTACTCGATCGACACCCCGCCGCCCACCGCGTCCGGGTCGCTGCACATCGGGCACGTCTTCTCCTACACGCACACCGACGTCGTCGCGCGGTTCCAGCGGATGCGCGGCAAGAGCGTCTTCTACCCGATGGGCTGGGACGACAACGGCCTGCCCACCGAGCGCCGCGTGCAGAACTACTACGGTGTGCGCTGCGACCCGACGCTCCCCTACGAGCCCGGCTTCACGCCTCCGTTCGAGGGCGGCGACAACAAGAGCAGCAAGGCCGCCGACCAGAAGCCGATCTCGCGCCGCAACTTCGTCGAGCTGTGCGAGCGCCTCACCGTCGAGGACGAGAAGCAGTTCGAGGACGTCTGGCGGGCCCTCGGCCTGTCCGTCGACTGGTCGCAGAGCTACCGGACCATCGGCGACGAGTCGCAGGCCGCCTCGCAGCGCGCCTTCCTCCGCAACCTCGCCCGAGGCGAGGCCTACCAGGCGCAGGCCCCGACGCTCTGGGACATCACCTTCCGGACCGCCGTCGCCCAGGCGGAGCTCGAGGACAAGGACCAGCCCGGCGCCTACCACCGCCTCGGCTTCCACCGCGAGGGCGGCGAGGACGTCTTCATCGAGACGACCCGTCCCGAGCTGCTGCCGGCCTGCGTCGCCCTCGTCGCGCACCCCGACGACGAGCGCTACCAGCCGCTGTTCGGCACCACCGTCCGCACGCCGCTCTTCGACGTCGAGGTCCCGGTGCTCGCGCACCACCTCGCGCAGAAGGACAAGGGCTCGGGCATCGCGATGATCTGCACCTTCGGCGACATCACGGACGTGGTCTGGTGGCGCGAGCTCGACCTGCCCAACCGCGCGATCATCGGCTTCGACGGCCGCCTGATCTCGGAGGCGCCCGCCGCGATCACGAGCGACGGGGGCCGCGCCGCGTACGAGCAGCTCGCCGGCAAGACCGTCTTCTCCGCGAAGCAGGCCGTCGTGGCGCTGCTGAAGGAGTCCGGCGAGATGGTCGGCGACCCGCGCCCCATCACCCACCAGGTCAAGTTCTTCGAGAAGGGCGACAAGCCGCTCGAGATCGTGTCGACCCGCCAGTGGTACATCGGCAACGGCGCTCGCGACGCGGTGCTCAAGGAGCGCCTGCTGGAGCTCGGCCGCGACGTGCGCTTCGTGCCGGAGTTCATGCGCGTCCGCTACGAGAACTGGGTGAACGGCCTCTCCGGCGACTGGCTGATCTCGCGCCAGCGCTTCTTCGGCGTGCCGATCCCGGTGTGGTACCCGCTCGACGGCGACGGCAACCCCGTCTTCGACTCCCCGATCGTGCCGGACGAGGCGGCGCTGCCGGTGGATCCCTCCAGCGACCCGGCCCCCGGCTACTCGGAGGACCAGCGCGGAGCGGCGGGCGGCTTCCATGGCGAGCTCGACGTGATGGACACCTGGGCGACCTCCTCGCTGACCCCGCAGCTCGCGGGCGGCTGGGAGCGCGACGACGAGCTCTGGCAGCTGGTCGCTCCCTACGACCTGCGCCCGCAGGGCCAGGACATCATCCGCACCTGGCTCTTCTCTACCCTCCTGCGCTCGCAGCTCGAGGACGGCCGCGCCCCGTGGAGCACGGCGACCGTGTCCGGCTTCATCGTCGACCCCGACCGCAAGAAGATGTCGAAGTCGAAGGGCAACGTGGTCACTCCCGCCGCGATGCTCGAGCAGCACGGCTCGGACGCGGTCCGCTACTGGGCCGCCTCCTCGCGCCTGGGCACCGACGCGGCCTTCGACCCGCAGAACCCGACGCAGATCAAGATCGGCCGCCGACTGGCGATCAAGATCCTCAACGCGGCGAAGTTCATCCACGGCTTCCCTCTCGCCGAGGGCGCCGAGGTCACCGACCCGCTCGACCTCAGCATGCTGGCCACCCTCGACACCGTGGTCGCCGACGCGACGACGGCGCTCGAGAACTACGACCACGCCCGCGCCCTCGAGACGACGGAGGCGTTCTTCTGGACGTTCTGCGACGACTACCTGGAGCTGGTGAAGGAGCGCGCGTACAGCGAGGACGGCGCGTCCGCCGCGGCCGCCCTGCACCGGGCGCTCGACGTCCTCCAGCGCCTGTTCGCGCCGTTCCTGCCGTTCGCGACGGAGGAGACCTGGTCGTGGTCGCACGACGACTCGGTGCACCTGCGCCCCTGGCCGACCGTCGAGGGCCTGGGCGGCGACCCCGCCGTCCTGGCCGCGGCGAGCTCGGTCCTCACGGCCATCCGGCGCGCGAAGACCGATGCGAAGGCCTCGCAGAAGACGCCGGCCCGCTCCGCCCTGGTGACGGCGCCCGCCGAGCTCGTCGCGTCTCTCCGACTCGCCGCGGGAGACCTCGCGGCCGTCGGCAGGATCGCGACGCTCGACTTCGCCGAGGGCGACGCCCTCGCGGTCGGCATCGAGCTCGAGACCGAGGCGTAGCGCCGCTCCCGGGAGGCGGGAATGGTCCCGCCTCCCTCCCCACCGTCGAGAGGACCCCTCCCATGCAGCTCGGAACCCGCTGGTCGGTCGGCCAGGTGCCGCCGCAGACCCTCCCCGAGATCGTCGTCACCGCCATCGGCGACGTCGAGGGCGAGCTCACCGCGGCCGGCACGGCGACCGCCGACTGGCGCTGGACGCTCACCTGGCTCGAGGGCAGGCCCGTCCTCGAACTCGACGACGGCACGACGATCACCTACCGTCCTGACGAGGACGCTGCCTACATCACGCAGCCGCAGGGCCGCGTGGAGGGCGAGGACGACGACGACTGGGGCTGACGCCCCTTCGCGGCGCGGTCGTCGAGTCCGGTGAGCGCGCGCGTCCTGCGATCCTGAGTCGGAGCCCGCTCCCCCGCTCGAGCTCTAGGCTCGCAGGATGAGCGCTCCCGATCCCGTCGCCGTCTTGCTCGAGCCGAGCGGACTCCCCCACGGGCTCCCCGACTTCGCCGCCGTCGACCCCGAGGCCTACCGCCCGGCGTTCCTCGAGGCCCTCCGCCGGCACCGCGCCGAGATCGACGCGATCGCCGGCGCCTCCGAGCCGCCGACCGTCGAGAACACCCTCGTCGCCCTCGAGCGGGCGGGGCGCGAGCTGCGCCGGGTGGGCGCCGTCTTCTTCACCGTCGCCGCCTCCGACCGCACTCCGCTCACCGACGCTCTGGAGGCCGAGCTCGCTCCGCTGCTCTCGGCCCACAGCGATGCGATCAGCCTCGACCCGCGCCTCTTCGCGCGGCTCCGCGCTCTCGCCGAGCAGTCGACGGAGCTCGACCTCGACGCCGAGACGGCCTACCTCCTCGAGCGGAGGATCACCGGGTTCGAGCGCTCCGGTGCGCTCCTCGACGACGTGGGGAAGGCACGGCTCGGCGAGCTGAACGAGCAGCTCTCGACCCTGACCACGCGTTTCGAGAAGGACCTGCTCGCCGAGTCGAACGACCGGGCGGTCCTCCTCGAGGACGTCGCCGGCCTCGACGGGCTCGACGAGTCCGACGTCTCGGCCGCCGCGCGCGCCGCCGCCGACCGCGGCGTCGACGGCTGGCTGATCACCCTGCCCCTCTACTCCGGCCACCCCTGGCTCGCGCGTCTGCGCGACCGCGGCGTCCGCGAGCGCGTCCTGCGCGCCTCTGTCGGCCGCGGTGCGGAAGGCGGGCCGCACGACACCACCGCGACTCTGCAGCAGATCGTCGCGCTGCGGGCCGAGCGCGCAGCTCTGCTGGGCGCGGCCTCGCATGCCGATTTCGTGATCTCGGGCCAGACCGCGGGCTCGCCGGAGCGCGTCCTGTCGCTGCTGCGCGAGCTCGCCGCTCCCGCCGCCCGGAACGCGAGGATCGAGCTCGAGCGGATGCAGGCCTCCGCCGACGCCGAGCAGGACGCCGCCGGAGCGCCGCGCTTCACGATCGAGGCGTGGGATCGCGCCTACTACGAGGAGCGCGTGCGGTCGGAGAGCTACTCCGTCGACTCCAGCGCACTGCGTCCCTTCTTCGAGCTGGAGCGGGTGCTCCGCCGCGGCGTGTTCGCCGCCGCCACCGGTCTCTACGGCGTCCGCTTCTCGGAGCGGAGCGACCTGGCCGGCTACAGCGAGCACGTCCGCGTGTTCGAGGTGCACGAGGAGGACGGGACCCCGCTGGGCCTGTTCCTGCTCGATCCCTTCACCCGCGACTCGAAGCGCGGCGGGGCGTGGATGAACTCCCTCTCCAGCCGCACGTCGCTGCTCGGTGACTCCGCCGTCGTCGTGAACAACCTGAACCTGTCGGCTCCGGGCCCGGGCGAGCCCGCCCTTCTCAGCCTCGACGAGGTGGAGACGCTGTTCCACGAGTTCGGGCACGCCCTGCACGGCCTGTTCGCGAGCACGCGGTACCCGCGCTTCGCCGGTACCGCGGTGTTCCGGGACTTCGTCGAGTTCCCGAGCCAGGTGAACGAGACGTGGGTGCGCCGCCCCGGGCTCCTCGCCGAGTACGCCCGCCACGTCGAGACCGGCGAGGCCCTGCCCGCGGGGACCGTCGAGCGCCTCGAGGCGTCCGCGCTGTGGGGCGAGGGCTTCGCGACGAGCGAGTACCTGGCGTCCGCCCTGCTCGACCTCGCCTGGCACTCCCTGGCGGCCCCGGTCGAGCCGCGCGACGCAGCCGCCTTCGAGCGCGACGTGCTCGACGGCGCGGGCCTCCTCCTTCCCGCCGTGCCGCCCCGCTACCGCAGCACGTACTTCGCGCACGTCTTCTCCGGCGGCTACTCCGCGGGCTACTACTCCTACATCTGGAGCGAGATCCTCGACGCGGACACGGTCGAGTGGTTCGAGGAGAACGGCGGCCTCGACCGCTCGGCGGGCGAGCGCTTCCGCCGCGGGGTGCTCGAGCTCGGCGGCTCCCGCGATCCGCTCGACGCGTACCGCGCGTTCCGCGGGCGGGATGCGCGGACCGAGCCGCTGCTCGCGCGCCGCGGCCTCCTCTAGCGGCGCCGGGGGACGAGCCAGGCGAGGAGGACGAGTCCCACGACCAGGCCCCAGAACGCCGATCCGATCCCCGCGATGGTCGTGCCGGAGGCGGTGACCAGGAGCGTCGCCGCCGCCGGCAGCCGCAGCCGCGCGTCCTCCACAGCGGCCTGCACCGCCGACACGAACACCCCCAGCAGCGCCAGACCGGCGACCGCCTCGATCAGCAGCGGGCTCGCGGAGGACACCAGCGCGGCGGCCGCTCCGGCGAACACGCCCAGCACGAGGTAGGAGGCGCCCGCCGAGACCGAGGCGACCCAGCGCTGCTCCGGCCGCGGCGAGGCCTCGGGACCCGCGGTCAGCGCGGCGCTGAGCGCGGCGTAGTTGATCGGCACTCCGCCGAAGACCGCCGAGACCCCGGAGAGAGCGCCGGTCGAGACGATCCCGGGACGCGAGTGGGCCGCGAAGCCGAAGCTCGACAGCACCGCGATGCCCGGGATGTTCTGCCCGGCCATGGTGACCACGTAGAGCGGCAGGCCGATCCCGACCATCGCTCCGATTTCGAACACCGGAGCGACGAACTGCGGCACGGGGAGCAGCGGCGCACCGGCGAGTGCCGCGCCGTCCGTCACGATCAGCAGCACGATCGCCAGGGCGATCGCGGCCGGCACCGCCCAGCGGGGCAGGAGCCGCAGGAGCAGCAGCCAGAGCAGGATCACCGGCAGCGCGAGCGCGGGGATCTCGACCGCCGCGCGCACCGGCGCCAGGACGAGCGGGAACAGGATGCCCGCGAGCATGGCGTTCGCGAGCGGCCGCGGGATGCGCGCGACGAGCCTCCCGAGCGCCGGCCACAGCCCGGTGACCACCAGCAGAGCGGAGGCGACCAGGAACGCCCCGACCGCGCGGTCGAAGCCGCCGGGGAGCGTCGCGGTCGCGGCCAGCAGGGCGGCGCCCGGCGTGCTCCAGGCGAAGGTCATCGGCACGCGGTAGCGGATGCTCAGCACGATGCAGAGGACCCCCTGCAGCACGCAGACGGCGAGGAGGCCCGACGCGGCCTGCACGTCGGTGGCGCCCACCGCGACCACCCCGGCGAGCACGATCGCGAACGAGCTCGAGAAGCCGGTCAGGGCGGCGACGATCCCGGCGAGCAGCGGCTGGACGATGGCGGAGCCTCCCGGAGGATCGACCGGCACCGAGGCGACCGGACGCGCCGTCGACGCGCTCCGCCAGGTTAGGGAAGCGGGAGCGCCTCGCCCGACGATCCGCCGGGCCAATCGCGGTGAACTGGCAGAGCGGGGCGGGGAGCGACTAGGCGCTCTTCTCCTGGCGACGGGGAGCGTGGGGCACGATCGTCGGGGCCGCGTTGTCGAGCACCGCGGCGCGGGTGACGACGACGCGCGCCACCTCGTCCGAGGAGGGCACCTCGAACATGATCGGGCCGAGCACCTCCTCGAGGATGGCGCGCAGTCCGCGAGCTCCGGTCTGGCGGAGGACCGCCAGGTCCGCGATGGCCTCGAGAGCGCCCCGGTCGAACTCGAGCTCGACGCCGTCGATCTCGAACATCCGCTGGTACTGCTTCACGAGCGCGTTGCGCGGCTCGGTGAGGATCTGCATGAGCGCGACCTGGTCGAGCTGCGTGACCGTCGTGACGACGGGGAGGCGCCCGATGAACTCGGGGATCAGCCCGAACTTGTGCAGGTCCTCCGGGAGGACCTCGCTGAAGATGTTGATCTCGTCTTCCTTGTTGTGCAGCGGGGCGCCGAAGCCGATGCCGCGCTTGCCCGCCCGCGACGAGATGATGTCCTCGAGTCCGGCGAAGGCGCCGGCGACGATGAAGAGGACGTTCGTCGTGTCGATCTGGATGAACTCCTGGTGCGGGTGCTTCCGCCCGCCCTGCGGGGGCACGGAGGCGACGGTGCCCTCGAGGATCTTGAGCAGCGCCTGCTGCACTCCCTCGCCCGAGACGTCGCGCGTGATCGAGGGGTTCTCGGCCTTCCGCGCGATCTTGTCGACCTCGTCGATGTAGATGATGCCGGTCTCGGCACGCTTGACGTCGTAGTCGGCGGCCTGGATGAGCTTGAGGAGGATGTTCTCGACGTCCTCGCCGACGTAGCCCGCCTCGGTGAGGGCCGTGGCGTCCGCGACGGCGAAGGGCACGTTGAGGCGCTTCGCGAGGGTCTGGGCGAGGTAGGTCTTCCCGCAGCCCGTGGGGCCGATGAGCAGGATGTTGCTCTTGGCGATCTCGACCTCGTCGTGGATCGCGTCGGCGGCGGTGATGGTGTTGCGGGCCCGCACGCGCTTGTAGTGGTTGTACACGGCGACGGCGAGGGCCTTCTTGGCCTGCTCCTGCCCGATCACGTACTCCTCGAGGAAGCCGAAGATCTCCTTCGGCTTCGGGAGGTCGAACTCGTGGCTCGTCTCCTCGCTCGACTCGGAGAGGCGCTCCTCGATGATCTCGTTGCAGAGCTCGACGCACTCGTCGCAGATGTAGACGCCCGGTCCCGCGATGAGCTGCTGGACCTGCTTCTGGCTCTTGCCGCAGAAGGAGCACTTCAGCAGGTCGGCGCTTTCGCCAATACGTGCCACGGGGATGCCCCACTTCCTTGTCGTGCGTCTGTCGTGCGTCGGTCGGTCGTGCAACGGAGCCCGGAGCTCCGGCCGGTGCGAGCGGGACGAGCCCCCTGACACTGCTCCGAGCCTAGCCGCTGAGCCGCGAGGGCTCGGCAGGCGGGCCGGATTCGCCGTGCCTTGCGCCTCGTGTGGCGCTTTGCTACGGCGACGGAGGACGCAGAGAGGGGCCGGGCGGCGGATCGCTCCGCCACCCGGCCCCTCCTGGACGCCCTACGCCGTGAGAGCCGGGAGGCTCTTGCGGCTGGTGAGCACCTGGTCGATCAGCCCGTACTCGAGCGCGTCGCTCGCGCCGAGGATCTTGTCGCGGTCGATGTCCTTCTTGACCTGCTCGATCGAGCGGTTCGAGTGGTGCGACAGCGTCTCCTCGAGCCACTCGCGCATGCGCATGATCTCGGCGGCCTGGATCTCGATGTCCGAGGCCTGGCCCCCGCCCTGCTGCACGGCGGGCTGGTGGATGAGGATGCGCGCGTTCGGCAGCGCGAGGCGCTTGCCGGGCGTTCCCGCGGCGGTGAGCACGGCGGCGGCCGAGGCGGCCTGGCCGAGCACGACCGTCTGGATGTGCGGGCGGATGTACTGCATCGTGTCGTAGATCGCCGTCATCGCGGTGAAGGAGCCACCGGGCGAGTTGATGTACATGACGATGTCGCGGTCCGGGTCCTGGCTCTCGAGCACGAGGAGCTGGGCCATGATGTCGTCCGCGGAGGCGTCGTCGACCTGGACTCCGAGGAAGATGATGCGGTCCTCGAAGAGCTTGGCGTACGGGTCCTGGCGCTTGTAGCCGTAGGCCGTGCGCTCCTCGAACGTGGGGAGGATGTAGCGCGAGGACGGTGCGGCTCCGGAGCCGAACGCCGTTCCGCCGAAGGTGGGTGTGGTCATTGTCTGTTCCTGATCTCTCGGCGCGTTCGCTGGACTACTCGTCGATGGCGGTTCCGCCACCGCCGGCCACGTCGGTCGCCGACGAGCGGATGTGGTCCACGAAGCCGTAGGCGAGGGCCTCCTCGGCGCTGAACCAGCGGTCGCGGTCACCGTCCTCGTTGACCTGCTCGACGGTCTTGCCGGTCGCCTTGGCGGTGATCTCGGCGAGGCGCTTCTTCATGTCGAGGATGAGCTGCGCCTGGGTCTGGATGTCGGAGGCCGTGCCGCCGAAGCCGCCGTGCGGCTGGTGGAGGAGCACCCGCGCGTTAGGGGTGATGTAGCGCTTGCCCTGGGTTCCGGCGGTGAGGAGCAGCTGGCCCATGGAGGCCGCCATCCCGATGCCCACGGTCACGATGTCGTTCGGGACGAACTGCATCGTGTCGTAGATCGCCATGCCCGCGGTGATGGAGCCGCCGGGCGAGTTGATGTAGAGGTAGATGTCCCGCTCGGAGTCCTCGGCTGCCAGGAGCAGGAGCTTCGCGGCGATCTCGTTCGCGTTCTCGTCGCGCACCTCGGAACCGAGCCAGATGATCCGGTCCTTGAGCAGGCGGTCGAAAACACTGTTGGGCATAACCATGTCGGCCATGTATTGCTCCGTTTCAGTTGTCGCTTCGGAGGCGAATCTATCGGACGCCGCCAGGCCGATCCGGCCGTGTTCGCCCGGGGCGGAGCGGGAGTCGCCCGTGTTCGCCCGGGGCGGACCGGAGCCCCCCCAACGAGAGGAGCCGCCCTCCGACGGATCGGGGGGCGGCTCCTGACGTGCTCGCGGCGACTACTCCGCGGCCGGGGTCTCCTCGGCGGGAGCGGCGGCCTTCTTCTTGGCCGGCGCGCGCTTCTTCTTGGGGGCCGGGGCGGGCTCCTCCTCGGCGGCGGGCTCCTCGGCGACGGGCTCGGCGGGGACCTCGGCGTCGGCGTCGGCCTGAGCCTCCTCCGCGACCTCGGTCTCGTCCGAGGCGACGGCCTCGTCGGAGGCCTCGACGGCCTCGTCGTCACCGGGGACCGCGGTGAACGCGGTCAGGTCGACGGCGTTGCCCTCGGTGTCGGTGACCTTCGCCTTGCCGAGGACGATCGCGAGCGCCTTGTTGCGGGCGACCTCGCCGACCATCTGGCCGATCTGGTTGTTCTCGGACAGGATCTTGATGAACTCGTTCGGCTCCATGCCGTACTGCGCCGCACCCTGGATGAGGTACTGCGTGAGCTCGTCCTGGCTGACCTGGACCTTCTCCTGCTCGACGACGTGGTCGAGGAGGATCTGCGTCTTGAAGGTCTTCTCGCTGGCCTCCTTGACCTCGGCGCGGTGCTCGTCGTCCTCGAGGCGGTTCTCGCCCTCGAGGTGGCGGTGCACCTCGTCCTCGACGAGACCGGCGGGCACGGGGACCTCGACGAGGGCGAGCAGCGCCTCGACGAGCTTCTCGCGGGCCTCGCCGCCCTGGCCGAAGGTCTTCTGCTGAGCGGCCTGCTCCTTGAGCGACTCGCGCAGCTCGGCGATGGTGTCGAACTCGCTGGCGATCTGCGCGAAGTCGTCGTCGGCCTCGGGGAGCTCGCGCTCCTTGACGGCGGTGAGCGCGACGGCGATCTCGGCCTGCTCGCCGGCGTGGTCGCCGCCGAGCAGCGGAGCGGTGAACGTGGTGCTCTCGCCCGCGGTGAGCGAGTCGAGCGCCTCGTCGATGCCCTCGATCAGCTCGCCCGAGCCGAGCTCGTACGAGATGGCGTTGGCGGTGTCGACCTCGACGCCGTCGATGGAGGCGACCAGGTCGATCTGCGCGAAGTCGCCGGTCTTCGCCGGGCGGTCCACGGTGACCAGGGTGCCGAAGCGGCTGCGGAGCTTGTCCAGCTCGGCGTCGACGTCGGCGTCGGTGACCTCGGCCGCCTCGACGGTGAGCTCGATGCCGTCGTAGTCCGGGACGGTGATCTCGGGGCGCACGTCGACCTCGATGGCGAGCTCGAGGTCGCCGGTGAAGTCCTTGTCGCTCGGCCAGGCGACGATGTCGGCCTGCGGGCGGCCCAGGGGGCGGACCTCGGTCTCGCGGACGGCCTCGCGGTAGAAGCCGTCGAGGCCCTCGTTGACCGCGTGCTCGAGCACCGCGGCCTTGCCGACGCGCTGGTCGACGATGGCGGGCGGGACCTTGCCCTTGCGGAAGCCGGGGACGTTGATCTGCTCGGCGATGTGGCCGTAGGCGTGCGTGATGCTGGGGCCGAGCTCGTCCGGGGTGACCGAAATCGCGAGCTTCACGCGGGTCGGGCTCAGCTGTTCTACCGTGGTCTTCACGTGAGGGGATCTCCTGTGCTGGTTGGTGTCGGCGCCGGATGACGGTCGTCACGGGTCGATGTCGTCACGATGAGTACTCGTGGTCGGGGCGACAGGATTCGAACCTGCGACCTCCCGCTCCCAAAGCGGGCGCTCTAGCCAAGCTGAGCTACGCCCCGGATGCGCGGGCCTGGGCACCGTGCGTGAGACTCTCGTCGAGCCGTCCCCGCACGTGCGCTTGCGCGACACGCCGAAATGGCCTTCGCAAGTGTACTGCACCGCGGCAGCGGCGACCGGAACCGCGCGGCGGAGGACGACCGGGGTGTCCACGGTGCTCGCGCGATGTACTACGCTGTCCTGGTGCCCGGTCGAGAGACCCGGTCGCACCGGTTCGCGGTCGTCAGACCAGCGATTCGGGGCTGTAGCTTAGTGGTAAAGCCTCTGTCTTCCAAACAGATGATGCGAGTTCGATTCTCGTCAGCCCCTCTCCTCTCGAAGAGCCCCGGATGTCCGGGGCTCTTCGTCGTTCCAGGCGTGCTCAGCCGACCGCGCCGCGGTGCTCCTCCGTCAGGGCGAGGTACGAGGCGGCGTTCCGGCGGATGCCCTCGCGCTCCTCCTCCGTCAGCTCCCGCCGGACCCTCCCGGGGACGCCCGCCACGAGCGAGCCCGGCGGGACGACCGTCCCCTCGAGGACGACGGCGCCCGCGGCGATCAGCGAGCCGGTGCCGATGACGGCCCCGTTCAGGACGGTCGCGCTCATGCCGACCAGCACGTCGTCCTCGAGGGTGCAGCCGTGCAGCACGGCGTTGTGCCCGACCGAGACTCCGGCGCCGATGACCGCGTCGTAGTCGGCGTCGACGTGGACGACGACGCCGTCCTGGAGGTTGCTGCCGGCGCCGAGCTCGATCCGCGCGTGCTCCGCGCGCAGGACGGCGCCGTACCAGACGCTCGCCCGCTCCCCCAGGCGCACGGAGCCGATCACGGTGGCGCCCGGAGCGACCCACGCGGTGTCGGCGATCTCCGGGGCGCGTCCCCCGGTCAGGGCGAGGACGCGGGCGCCCTCCGCAGGACTCGACGGCATCGGGTTCTCCTCTTCTCCGGTGGTCAGCGCCCGGCGCGCAGGAAGGCGAGGACCGCCAGCACCCGCCGGTGGTCGGAGCCCGAGTCCTCGAGCCCGAGCTTCTGGAAGATCGCGGTCACGTTCTTCTCCACGGCGCCCACGCCGACGAAGAGAGCAGAGGCGATGCCCGCGTTCGTGCGCCCCTGGGCCATCTGCTCCAGCACCTCCCGCTCCCGCGGGGTCAGCGAGGCGAGCGGGTCGCGGTTGCGCTGCAGGAGCGAGGCGACGACCTGCGGGTCGAGGACGGTTCCGCCCGCCGCGACGCGCTCGACGGCGTCGCGCAGCTCCTCCACGGAGGCGACCCGGTCCTTCAGGAGGTAGCCGAGTCCGCCGTCGCCGGAGCCGAGCAGCTCCTGCGCGTAGGTGACCTCGACGTACTGGCTGAGCAGCAGGACCGACACCTGCGGGTAGCGCCGGCGGATCTCCAGCGCCCCGCGGACGCCCTCGTCGCGGAAGGTCGGCGGCATCCGGACGTCGAGCACGGCGACGTCGACGCCGGCCGGGTCCCGCGCCAGATCGGCGAGCAGGGCGTCCGCGTCCCCGAAGGCGCCGACGGAGGCGAACCCCGCGTCCTCGAAGAGGCGGACCAGGCCCTCGCGCAGGAGGACCGAGTCCTCGGCGATGGCGACTCGGATCACGGGCACGCCCTCAGGATAGGACGGCCGGGAGGTAGGGGACGTGCACCCCGACCGTGGTCGGCCCGCCGACCGGCGACTCCACGCTCAGGATCCCGCGCAGGCCCCGGACGCGCCCGCGCACGCGCTCGACGACCGCGAGGTGGCGGAGCGGTACTGGCCGGGACGCACCGGCCGGGCGTTCCCGC
>NZ_PSUZ01000026.1:0-56633 GCF_002932095.1 Rathayibacter sp. AY1G1 | reverse complement strand
TCCGCAGCGCCCTCAGCCGCGCCACTCCACGTCCACGCGAGCGGTCGGCCCCTCCCCCCTGAGGCGCCGACCGCTCAGCCTCGCGCCACCGACCAGGGGGTCCGCAGCGCCCGCTCGGCGAGCAGCCGCCGCTCCCCCGTGATCGACACCTCCGCCGTCACCGCCGCGTCCGCCGCCGAGGCGCCGGCCGTCAGCCGCAGCGGCCCCGGGTCCACGGCGAGCCGGCCGTCCTCCCCCGTCACCGCGAGCCGGGCCGCGTCGACGTGGAAGTGCACCGTCATCGTCTCGCCCGCCGCGATCGGCACGCGCGCGAAGCCGATGAGCTGCGCGACCGGCCGCACCACCGCCGAGGTCGGGTAGCCCGCGTAGAGCTGCACCACCTCGACCGTGTCGGCGCCGTCGTTCCGGAGCGACACCGCCACGTCGAGCGATCCGCCGACCGGCAGCTCCGCCGCCGTCGCCAGCTCCGTATACGTCACCGCGCCGCGGGTCAGCCCGTAGCCGAACGGGTAGAGCGGAGTCGCGTCCAGCGCCGTGATCCCGGGGTTCGAGAGCCCGAGGGACGGCTGCAGGTACGTGGTCGAGGCGGACGGGAGCCGCGGGATCTGCACGGGCAGGCGCCCGGTCGGAGCCACGCGGCCCGAGAGCACGCCGGCGACCGCGGCCGCCCCGTCCGCTCCCGGGAAGAACGCCTGCACGAGTCCGCGCGCCGCTCCGAACGCCCCGAGCGCGTAGGGCCGGCCCGAGAGGACGACCACCACGGTGGGCACGCCGGTCTCGAGCACGGCCGTCACCAGCGGCTCCTGCGCTCCGGGGAGGCGGAGGTCGGCCGCGTCGCAGCCCTCGCCCGAGGTGCCGTCGCCGAAGAGCCCGGCGATGTCGCCGACCACGACGACCGCCGCGTCGGAGCCGCGGACGAGGTCCACCGCCTCCTGCACGCCGTCGGTCGACGCGGAGGTGATCGAGCCGCCCTCCGCGAAGCGCACGCGCGACGCTCCGAACTCCTCCTGCAGCGCCGTCAGCACCGTCGGGATCGACAGGCCGAGGTCGTGCCCGGGGTGCTTGGAGAGCACGTGGTTGGGGAACGCGTAGCAGCCGACCAGGCTGCGGAACTGGTCCGCGGCCGGTCCCACGACGGCGAGCGAGCCGGAGGACAGCAGCCCCGCGACGTCCTCGTCGCGCAACAGCACGACCGACTCCTCCGCGATCCGCGACGAGATCGCGCGGTTGCGGGCGCTGTCGAGGTCGACCTCCTCGGCCCCCTCGGGCACCAGCGGGCCGCCGTCGAGCAGGCCCGCCTCGAACTTGTGGCGCAGGTGCCTGGCCACGGAGCGGTCGAGGTCGGCCTCGTCGACGACGCCCTCGCGGATCAGGCGCGGCAGCTCGCCGTACGCCGCCGTCTGCGGCAGCTCGACGTCGACCCCGGCGTGCAGCGCCAGGCGCCCCGCGTCGGCCGCGTCGACCGCCACGTGGTGCATGGCCTGGAGGAACGGCACCGCCCAGTAGTCGGCGACGACCGTGCCCTCGAAGCCCCAGCGGTCGCGGAGCAGCGTCGTCAGCAGGTGCCGGCTGGCGCTGCTGGGCACGCCGTCGATGTCGGTGTACGAGGTCATCACGCTGCGGGCGCCGCCGTGCCGCAGCGCGGCCTCGAACGGAGGCAGCACCGTGTCGGCGAGCTCGCGCGGCCCCATGCTCACGGGTCCGTGGTTGCGGGCGCCGCGGGAGGCGGCGTACCCGGCGAAGTGCTTCAGCGTCGCGACGACGCCGGTCCCCTCCAGCCCCGCCACGTAGGCGGCGCCGAGCTGCGAGACGAGGTACGGGTCCTCGCCGAGGGTCTCCTCGACGCGGCCCCAGCGGTAGTCCTTCACGACGTCGACGACCGGGGCGAGGCCCTGGTGGATGCCGAGGGCGCGCATGTCCGAGCCGATCGCCTCCGCCATCTCGCCCACGAGCTCCTCGTGGAAGGTGGCCGCCCAGGCGAGCGGAGTGGGGAACGCGGTCGCGCCGTACGCGGCCAGGCCGGTGAGGCACTCCTCGTGGGCGATGGCCGGGATGCCGAGGCGGCTGCCGGCGACCACGCGCTCCTGCAGCTCGCGGAGCCGGCGCACGCCCTCCGGGACGGTGACCGGCTCGGTGCCGAACACGCGGGTCAGCTGGCCGAGGCCGCCGGTGAAGAGGTCGTCGCCCGCGGCGGGCCCGTCGTCGAGCTTCGGGGCGAAGTCGTCGGCGGAGTCGGTGAGCCAGACGGAGCCGAGCTGCGCCGCCTTCTCCTCGAGGGTGAGTTCCTGGGTCAGGAGGCGGGCGCGCTCGGCCGGAGGCAGAGCGCGGTCCCGCCAGTCCCGCCCGGGAGGACGCGCGGCGTCCGTCCCGGGCAGTGCTGGGGAAGCGTCGTGCATCAGCCCTTGAACGCCCCGTCCATGATCCCGGACACCATCCGGCGGCCGACGAAGAAGAACGCGATCAGCAGCGGGAGGGTGGCCATGAACGATCCGCCCATCGCCAGGGCGACGTCGATCGAGCGGTTGGCCTGCAGCTGCTTCAGCGCGATCTGCACCGTGAACAGCTCCGGCGACTTGAGGACGATGAACGGCCACATGAAGTCGTTCCAGACGGCGGTGAACGTGATCAGCCCGAGGACGAACGCCGCGGGGCGGACCACCGGGAAGGCGATGCGCCAGAACAGCTGCCACGAGTTGGCGCCGTCGATGCGGGCCGCCTGGATCAGCTCGTCGCTGACCGTCGTGGACATGTGCTGCCGCATCCAGAAGATGCCGAAGGCGCTGGCCAGGCCCGGCACGATGATCGCCTGGAGGGTGTCGACCCAGTCGAGCGCCGAGACGATCAGGTACTGCGGGATGATGCTCAGCTGCGCCGGCACCGTCATGGTCAGCAGCACGATCAGGAACAGCACGTTGCGGCCCGGGAACTGCAGCTTCGCGAAGGCGAAGCCGGCCATCGCGCAGAGGATCGCCGAGATGACGGCGATGCTCAGCGACACGATGAGGCTGTTCAGCATCGAGGCGATGAACGGGACGGTGTCGAACACCTTCTCGGCGATCGCCATGAAGTTCGTGCCCGGGTACAGGCGCGGCGGGATCGACGTGACGGCGGTCGCTCCGACCGACGCGACGACGAACATGTAGTAGAGCGGGAAGATCGAGACGAGCACCGCGATCACGAGGAAGACGTAGGTCGGCCAGCCGACTCCGCCGCCCTTCCCGCGCCGCTTCGGCAGCTGTGCCTTCTGGACCGTGGGGGCCAGCGTCTGCGGGACGGCCTGGTCGATCACATCCGACATCAGACGGCCTCCTTCCGGGTGCGGGTGGAGAGGTAGAAGTTGAGGAGGGAGACGAGGACCACGATCACGAACAGCACGACGCCGATGGCGGATCCGTAGCCGAACTTGAACTGGCCGAAGCCCTGCTCGTAGAGGAAGAGCGCCAGCGTCTGGCACTGCCGGCCGGCGCCGCAGGTGAGGCCCGATTCGGGAGCCACCAGGAGCGCCTCCGTGAAGATCTGCAGACCGCCGATGGTCGACATGATCACGGTGAAGACGATGATCGGGCGCAGCGCCGGGATCGTCAGGTGGCGGAACTGCTGCCAGCTGGACGCGCCGTCGACGGAGGCCGCCTCGAACATCTCGCGGGGCAGCGACTGCAGGCCCGCCAGGTAGAGGAGCGTGTTGTAGCCGAACCAGCGCCAGAAGACCATCGTCGAGATGACGATCCAGGAGCCGTAGTTCGTGGCGAGGAAGTTGATCGACGGCAGTCCGAAGATGCCGAGGAACCAGTTGATCAGGCCGAAGTTCTTGTCGAAGATCTGCGCGAACACGATCGCGGTCGCCGCGACGGAGGTGATGTACGGCACCAGCAGCGCCATGCGGAAGAAGTTCGCCCAGCGGAGGCGGGCGTGGTTCAGCAGGTGCGCGAGGAAGAGGGCGAACAGCAGCTGGGGCACCGTCGAGATGATGAAGATGCCGAAGGTGTTGACCAGCGCGTTCCAGAACCGGGAGTCGGCGAAGAGCTGCTGGAAGTTCGCGATGCCGACGAAGGTCTGCTCGCCGATCGGGTTCCAGTCGAAGAGCGAGACGTAGAACGTGAACAGGAGCGGGAAGAGCCCGAAGACGATGAAGATGATGAAGAAGGGCGCGACGTACGCGTAGGGGGCGATCCGCTCCGAGAGGGAGTTGCGGATCCGCGCGGCCTTCTGGACCGGCGCGCTGGGCTGCTTGCGCTGCTTGCGGGGTGGTGCTGCTGTCACCGTTGACACGGGAGTACCTCCGTCGAGAAAGGGGGGAGGGGCCCGGCGCGCGAGGCGCCGGGCCGCTCGGGTGGGTGGGGCGATCAGCCGCCGATGGCCTGCTTGGCCGTGTCGAGTGCGGTCGACCACGCCTTGTCGGAGGTCACGTTGCCGGCCTCCAGCTCGACGAGGGTGTTGAGGAGCGCCCCGTTGATCGGGGTGGTGTCCGGTCCGTTGTAGAAGGACGGGAACTGCTCGACGGAGGTCGCCATGACCTCGCCGATCTTCGAGTCGCCGAAGAACGGGTCGGTGTACGACTGAACTTCTTCGCTGGCGACCGCCTCGGTGGCGGCGGGCAGCGTGCCCGAGGCTTTGAAGTGGTCGGTCTGGCCCTCAGCCGACATCATCGTCTTGATGTACTGCCAGGCGGCCTCGGGGTGCTCGGCGCGGGCGGGGATGGCGATGACGCTGCCGCCCCAGTTGCCGCCGATGCCGGGGACGCTGGTGACGCGCCAGTTGCCGGCGGTGTCGGGGGCGTCGGTCTTGATGCCGGCGAGGATCCACGAGGGGGCGATCGTCACGGCGAAGGCGCCGTTCGCGCGGCCCGGAGCCCAGCCCGAGGACCAGGCGGCGATGCCGGCGCTGATGCCGGCGTCCTTGGTGTCCACGGCGACCTGGAACGCGTCCTTCACCTGCGGGTTGGTGTCGTAGACCAGCTCGCCGTCGGGCGAGTAGTACTTCTCCGAGACCTGATTGACGGTCGAGAAGAAGACGCTGGTCTCGATGTTGTCGACGAACGGCTTGCCGGTCGCCTCGGTGTACTTCTTGCCGGTCTCGATGAAGGACGGCCAGTCCTTCCAGAGCTCGGCGACCTGGTCGGGCTCGGTCGGCAGGCCGGCCTGCTCGAAGAGGTCGGCGCGGTAGGCGAAGCCCAGTCCGCCGACGTCGGTCGGGACGCCCACGACGGAGCCGTCGTCGGCGGTCGCGGCGGAGGCGGCCCACGGGAGGTAGGTCGAGGCGACGTCGTCGCCGCCGAGGGTGCGCAGGTCGAGGAAGTTCGAGCTGTTGGCGACGAACTGGGGCAGGTCGTCGTTCTGGATCATGACCAGGTCGGGCACCTTGCCGCCGGCGAGGGCCGCGGTGAGGGCGGTGGCGGTCTCGGTCGTGCTGCCGACCTCGGAGAGCTTGATCTTCGCGTCGGGCATCTTCGCGAGGTACTCGTCGACGCTGTCCTTGGCGTTGATGCCGGTGAAGGACCAGAAGGTGGCTTCGGCGTTCGGGTCGTCCGAGGCGCCTCCTCCCCCTCCGGACGAGCACCCGGTCAGGGTGAGCGCGACTACTGCTGCTGCTGCGGCTACGGCCGTCAGGCTTCTTTTCACGACAATTCCTCTTCGTTGGGGATTCGCAGGGTTTCGGTGAGGGCGGGCCTCAGAGAACGATCTCTTGGCGGCCAACCTAACCCGCCCGTGAGCACGATGCAAGCGAGAACCGGTCTCCGCGAGATAACGATCTCCGCCTAGTATCAAAGGGAAGTTTCGCAAATCGAGCAGTTCCGGACGGCCGCCCGCCGCCCCGTGCGAGTCTTCACTCCGACGCTCTCCCCACCGTGCTCCGCGGGGAGGCGCGGAAGCCGGAACCTCCCCTCGCAGAAGGAAGCAGCATGACTCGACCCACGCTGGTGGACGTCGCCCAGGCCGCGGGCGTCTCGCGCGCCACCGCCGCCCGTGTGCTCGCAGGCGGCACCAATGTCGACGTCCGGATGACCGCCGCGGTCGAGCGCGCCGCGAAGTCCCTCGGCTACGAGGCGAACAGCGCCGCCCGGATGCTCCGCGGCGGGCGGGCCGGGGCCATCGCCCTGATCGTCGCCTTCAACGAGCTCGACAGCCTCACCGGGACGTTCTTCACCTCGGTGCTGAAGGGCGCCGCGAAGGGCCTGTACGCCGGCGAGGTGCAGCCCGTGCTGCTGCCCGCCGACCACGACGACAGCGACCGCATCCCCCGCTTCCTCCGCTCGCGGGCCGTCGACGGCGCGATCGTGATCCTCCAGCACGAGATCACCCACCTCGCCCAGGCGCTGGCCGACTCCCCCGTGCCGATCGCCTGGGTCGGCCGCCCGCGCGTCGCCCTGCCCGAGGACGCGATCGTCATCGACTCCGACAACTACGGAGGCGGCCGCCTCGCCGCCCGCGCGCTCGCCGACTCCGGCCGCCGGCGCCTGGGCATCATCGCCGGCCCGCACGACATGGAGCCCGCCCGCGACCGCATCCGCGGCTGGCGCGACGAGCTGACCGAGCTCGGCCTCGACTCCAGCCCGATCGTGCACGGCGCCTTCACCCTCGAGAGCGGTTCCGCCGCGATGGCCCGCCTCCTGCAGCGCCACCCCGACCTCGACGGCGTCTTCGCCTCCTCCGATCTGATGGCCAACGGCGCGATCCGCGTCCTGCAGGCGTCCGGCCGCCGCGTCCCCGCCGACGTCTCCGTCATCGGCTTCGACGACGTCGTCATCGCGACCACCTCGGATCCGACCCTCACGACCATCCGGCAGCCCCTGGAGGACATGGGCCGCGTCGCCGCCGAGACCGTCGTCGCCGTCGTGCAGGGCCGCCCGGTCGACCGGCAGCCGATCCTCGCGACGACCCTCGTGCAGCGCGAGTCCGCATGACCCCGCCTCCCCCGCACCGCCTGATCGTCAGCACCGACGCGGCGAACGAGGCCGACGACCAGTTCGCGATCGTCCAGGCGCTGCTGACCGAGACCCTCGACGTCCGCGGCCTCGTCGCCGCGCACTTCGGCCGGCCGGGGAGCATGGCGGAGTCGCGCGCCGAGATCGATCGCATCGTGGAGTTGGCGGGTTCGACGGTGACCGTCGTCGACGGCGCCGAGTCGGCCCTGCCCGCCGAGGCGTCGGACGGCGCCCGCCTGATCGTGGCCGAGGCGCTGCGCGACGAGGTCCGGCTGTGGATCGCCGTGCTCGGGCCGCTGACCGACGTCGCCGCCGCCCTGCTGCTCGAGCCGTCGATCGCCTCGCGCGACGTCGTGGTCGTCTGGGTCGGCGGCCCGCCCTACGACGAGATCCCCGCCTACAGCCCCGAGTTCAACCTGATCAACGACGTCGACGCCGCGAACCGCGTCCTCGAGTCGGGCATCGCCCTCTGGCAGATCCCGATGCCCGTCTACTCCGGAGTCGGAGTCGGCCACGCCGAGCTGCGGACCCGGCTGCGCGGCACGAGCCCGCTCGGGGACTACCTGGTGGACCAGCTGATCGCGTTCAACGACACCATCCCGTACGGGCCGCTCGACTTCCGGTCGCTGGGTGACAGCCCGGCCATCGGCGCCGTGATGAACCCCGCCGGCGGGCGCTGGCGGGAGCGCCGCGCGCCGAGGTTCTCCACGGACGGCGAAGTCCTGCCCGACTCCGGGCCGCACACGATCCGGGTCTGCGAGGCGTTCGACACCCGCTGGCTGATCGAGGACCTGTTCGTGAAGCTCGTGGAGTTCGGGGAGCGGTCGGGCGGCGAGCGCTGATGGTCCCTCGTGGCGAGGCATCCGATGCGTGCGCTCGCTGAACAAACGAAGGCCTTCTGCGATGCGAGCGGACACCGCGGGTTGCTCGCACGATCCCGAGATCAGGTGTAAAGACGCAGCTCGGCTTCGAGAAGCGACTCAGCCCTGAGTTCCTTTATGAGTTCTTGAAGAGCTTCCACCGCGACGGTCTCGGCGCTCTCCGAGTCGGTCGCCTTGTGCGCAGCTCTCAGTACCGCTTGATGTCTATCGTAGATCGGATCCTCTGCATAAACAGCCTCGAGCACATCCGCGAAATCGACGAAATACCGGTAGAGAGTGCCGATGCCGACGCTGGCGCGAGCCGCCACCTTGGCGGTTGTCGCCCGATCTCTACCCACCTCGATGACGACTTCGCGTGCCGCCGCGACGATCGCGGCTCGCGTTCGATCAGCTCGATCTTGGAGTGGTTTCACTGGTGTGCTGCGATTTTTCGCTCCTGTCATACCTTTCATCCTCTCACCACACGCCTGGAACGTGACACATACTCATATGGTCGATCGGAGTGTGCTGCCAACGAGAGTCGCATTGCGGGCGGCCCCCGAAGTGATCTCACCAGCGCGCTGGCCGCCACCCTTCCGGCCACGCCAACCGAGGGCGCTGAAGCAAGCGAAAGCGGAGGAGGGAAAGAAGTAGAGCCGAATTCACGAAGATCCGAGTAAGACTCCTCGCTCACGAACGCGCCACTTATCCCGCCACTTGAAGCTCCGCTCTTGACCGTTCCTGACTTCGCTGCAAGCCTTCTTCAAACGCGGAGATCAATCCGCATCTGAAAAAACGCTACAGATGAAAGGCCGTTCGATATGCCATTGAGGGAGTTCAGAAGTGCCAATGAGAGTAGAGACAAGAAGCTAAAGGTGGATCGCATGAAGCGTTTCCGTTCCTTCGCTGCAAGCCTGCTTATTGCGGGCATCGCAGCCACCGGAATCGGACTGGTCTCTACGGGACCGGTGATGGCAGCACAACCGCCCGCCGGCTACCCCAGTACAGACACCTTCGCGACGGTGTCGAGCAGTACGCATGGGAGTTTCCCGATCCGGCGCGGCTTCTACGATGCAGACATCGAGCGCGGGTGGGGCCTCGACAAGGTTTTCCACAAGCACAACATCTGGAGCACCAACGCAATGAAGAAGGTGATGGCTTCCACGAACAGCACGCTGCAGGGGAACGGCAATTACAATCTCAAGGCCTACGCGGGCAACTACGACTGCGTCGACGGCAGGTGCGTGCTCCGCGAGCAGGTCGAGTTGCTGGGCATCTACAATCCCCGGTCGTACGACCTGTACTACGGATGGCCCGTCGGCGGAAAGATGGGCATGCAGACCCTCTACTGCAAGCAGGGCGGCGAAGCTCGCTGCGCCGACTGGGTGACGTACTCGATTGACTACCCAGGTGTCGACAACCCGTTTAGCCGGTCGAGCACGCCTGCGGAGGAAGGGCTCACGGCGGACCAACAAGCGAAGCAGGCCGAGATCCTCGCGTCGCCGGAGATCGAGGAGCTGAAGGCAGAGATCGCAAGCGACGTGACCGAGGTCGCGTTCGACTACGCGCCCCTGCCGGAGATCATGTTCACGGAGTAAGTTCGGTCAGTAGCAGAGGAGAAGAAATCTACTCTTCTCCTCTGCTACTGTCGATTAGGAGGAGTTGGGCAATGACACAGGCGGAACATACAGCCGACGCCTTCCTGCGAGGAGTGCGTGTCTTCCTAAAGCAAGATCGTGCTGGTGATATCGAACTTATTCACTGCTGGGCACAGGAACCTAATGACGCCTTCATCCTCTATAGATATCGAAGAGGACCCTCCAACGTTTTCGGGTGGCATGAACAGCTTCTCACGTCCGAAGGAGTGGAAGCCGCACTACTTCATGGTATGGATACAGCCCAAGAGCTTTCGGAACCCGTTGGAACCGCGTCTATCAAGGCTGATGAGAATGGCATCAAATGGGTCGGGCAAGCAATTCATACCAGCCAGCCGAAACTTACCTTCGAGGCAGTGACTTTATTGCGTTCCGCTATGGAACGCTAGAAGAGGTAACGCGGGGCTTCGCAGGCCCGGCGGCGTGGCCCTGTGGCCGGGAAGGGTGGCCGACGGGCATGGGGGCTGGGCGTTTACATACCCGCGAGCCCCTGTGGTACCTCCTAGTTGGGTGTGACGGCGGAGGGAGGAGGGAGCGAGCCTTTGCTCGAGCGGTGCGTGTGAGCGCATCGCGTCACTCAGCTCCGAGCACCGTGCTGTCAAGGGGTCGGTTCAGGGTCCTGCGTATGGTGTCCGACCTGATCGGCACCTACGACCGGGAGACGACCTCCGCGAGCATGAACAAGGGTGTGCGCTCGACCACGAGCGCGTTGAAGCGCGAACTGATCCTCGACGTCGCGGAGCTGGCGAACCTCCCCACACCGCGGAAGGGCCGCAAGATCGGGCGCGCGGTGATGATGTCCTCCGGTAACCGTGCCGCGATCCTGCGCACCGTCCCGTGGTTCGACGGACCCAAGGCGCTGGTGGAGTCGATCAACGCCTCCATCGCGAACCACAAAGCGGGCAAGCCCGCACCGACCACGCCGCCCCTCGTCACTACCGCCGCTATGGAGGAAGCATGACCGCAGACGACTTCGACCCGTTCGGCGGTGAGGACTCCGCACCCGCCTCGGAGCACGCTCCGGCGCAAGACGAGGAGGCAGTGACGACGCACTACGGGTCCGCGGATGAGTTCGTGCGCAAGCAGCTCATCAGCACCTACCGGCGCCGGGTGATCGCCTACGGCTCCGGGGGCGGCATGCGCTGGAAAGCGGCCTGGTGGGAGAGCAAGGAGGCAGTGCAGCGCATCGAAGCCCTGTGGCGGGCGTGGGAGGCCGCACGACGAGACGAGACGGACGGGCCGAGCACCTGGTGCGTCAACCACTGCGACCCGCACATGAACGTGCTCCTGTCGATGGATGGGCCGTTCGCGGACTCTCGCGACGAGAACGACGGCGGTGATCCGCTGCCCTACACGCCGCCACCGGTCGGCATGTTCGAGGACGACAACCAGCCTCCGCTCTACACCGAAGTGGTGGCAGCGCGAGACGGCGCCGTACGCTGACCCTAACTACCGGAAACAAGCGCCCTTTTCATCAAAATTGACCTTATGTCAGTTCTCGGCCCATGCCGTCTCGTGATGCATGTCGTGGCGGAATTGGACGCTCAGCGTCCCGCCGATCGATCCCCATTCGGGATGGCACTCAGCCCCGAAAGGCCCTGTGTCATGGGTCGGTGAGAAGCTGGCGCGGTGAGCACGCATTCGGGCCCTGTGCCGCGCAAAGCGCGGCTTAGCGGCAGAGATCGAACGGGATCTCCTCACGGGCGACCGGTCGAGGACGTCCTGCGCAGGCTGCCTGTGGATAACTTCCTAAGCAAGCATTCAGCTTTGACTTTCAGCCGTGTAATTCGTGACCGAAGCGTGACCCAGCTCGAAAAGCAGTCCGTTTCGGCCCCTGACGGCCCCCTGGCGGCTCAAGATCCTGTGGATAAACCAGGAGGTGTTTTCCACATTTCCGCTGCGACAGAGGCGCAGAGCGGACCACTGAGTTACAGTTGTGAATGTAAACAGCCCCGATCTGCTCCTGAGCAGATTCGGTGCTCATAGGCAGATCGGGGCCGAGGGTGTCTGTGGAAGGACTCCTTGACCTTAGAGGTTCCATGACCTCTGCGTGAAGCGGGCTCCGGCCCGTTGACGCGACGCTGCCTCCCTCATATAGAGAAGTGGAGCACGTGATGTCGAAGTCGTCACGGTCGGCCAAGCCCTCGAAGGCTGCCCTGTCGAAGGCGGGAAGGACCCTCGCGTCCGACTCGTCCGGCAAGGCCGCCAAGTCGAAGGCCGGCTCGACCCTCGGAAAGGGCTAGCCCCTAGGGTCCGTGGCTCCTCCCGGAGCCACGGACCCTCGTCGACGTCTCGATGCACGGCACGCTTCCCCAACGCCCGTTCGGGCAGGGAGCTCACACACCACCATGTCATTCACGTTCAACGAAGCAGCGCTTCGCCGCGAATTGCAGCAGCAGGTCCAGTCGACCCTCGACGATGTCGCCCGCAAGCGGAGCCGCGCGCTCGCGGCTCTGCACGGCCGCTATGCCGGTCGACCGGTCAGCGAGATCAAGCCCGCGCTTCAGCGCATCTTCCGCCAGGACGGCGGTGACCTCACCGATCCGGAGCTGAGCCAGTACGCGGAGGCGATCAGCTCCGGGACCAGGATCACCTTCACGGCCGAGAAGGTGCGGTGGTAGTGATGGTGCGCAGAGTCACTCCCTCCCAGCTTCGCAGCATGGTTCGCCAGGCCGAGCAGAAGCAGCGGCAGGCGCTCAGTAACTACAACCGGGAAGTCCGCAACTACAACAACAAGGTGCGCCAAGCGGTCAGCACGTACAACCGCGAGGCGTCCGCCCACAACTCGCGTGTCCGCGCGAACCGCCAGCGGCTCGAGCGGGAACTCAGCAAGCTGCGGTCCCAGACGCACTCGTCGACGCGCTATGTCACCTACACCCGATCGGTGTCGACGTTGCAGCGATCCTTCGCCGACGTGGAGTCGGCAGCCACCGAAGGCGCCTGGTCAGACTCGCGCAACTTCCTCGACCTGGCAGAGGGCGAAGCCGCCAACAGCGTCGCAACCCTCAATGCACTGTTGGCTCCGTCAACCGATGACGAGGATCAAGAACCGGAGCTTCGGGTGACGTCGCTCACCAACGAACTCGCGAGCATCGACCCGGAGTTGCAGGACCGGTGGAACGGCGCACTGTTCGCCTTGAGCCCGCAGAACCCGGACGCAGCCCGGCACTTCCGCACGAGCGCCCGCGAGATCCTCGCGAGCATTCTCGATCGAGAAGCGCCCGACTCTGCTGTGAAGCAGGCAAACCCTGAGTACGTACAAACCCCGAACGGAGGCGTGTCCCGCCGCGCGAAGATCAAGTTCTTCCTCGCTCGCACCGGAAACGACGTCGCCGCGCTCGCTCAGTTCGTGGAAGACGACATCGACAGTGTCATCTCGCTCTTCACCGACTTCAACGCCGCAACGCACGGGGGAGCGGGACGATTCGATCTGCCGCAGCTTCAGGTGATCAAGACGCGCGTCGAGCACGCCATTCAGTTCCTGCACCGCTTGGTCCGGTGACACCTGCGGCTCGGGCCACGGGCTGAGACGTCCAATGGTCCGCGCTTGAACTCAGCGAGGCCCAGCACGACTCCCGCGTGCTGGGCCTCGCTGCGTTCACGCTGCAGTGAGGAGAACGGGGGCGAGATCGTCGCGGCGGATTCCCGAGAGCATACGGAGGTGCCCGGTGACCCTTTCCGCGAACTGCGGGCACTCGGCCCCGCGGAGAGCGTCAGCGAGGGGTCTGCCATCCCTGTCTCGCCAGTAAATCCGCTGCTTGTCCGTCACACGCTGCACGTGTGAGGGCGCTCCGTCATCGATGAGGATGAAGAAGTCATCCGCGCGGTAGACCTCGTAGAGCTCGTCCTCGCTGTCCGAGAATCCGCCGTCGTTGGTCAGCAAGATATCCGCGCCGGCCGCGAGCGCAGCAGCGTGGACGTGGCGATCGTGAGGATCGGTGCCGTTGTACGGAACGGTGGCGTCCGAGTCACCAAGGACCTCATCGACACATTCGACGATCTTCGCCCGCTTTTGAACGATCAGCCGGCCGGGCGCCTCGGGGTGCAGGCGTCGCAACGAGTACTCAACCTCCGCCAGGACGTCCTCACTCGTCACGATCGAGAACATCCGACCGGTCTCCGCGCGAAGCATGAACAACCAGTCCATCAGCGTGCGCGACATGAGAATGTTCGCGTCAACGAAGATGCGCTGGGTCATGGCGCGAGCTTACTGGGCTGCGTGAAGCTCCAGCTCGTCGTAGATCTGACGCAGCTCCTTAAACGCTGCTGCTCTCGCTTCGCTTCGCGCGCGAAGGAACTCTTCGATGTCCGCCGACTTGAAACGAGTGTGAGTGCCAACTCTGATCGACGGGACGAGTCCCTCCCGCGCCATCTTCATGAGCGTGGGGCGAGATACTCCGACGAGATCGGCAGCGACCGTCGATGTGAGCTCCTCGGGCCGTGACGCGATCGAGAACGATGCGCCTTCCGCGGCCTGCTCGAGTATGAACCGGAGGAAGCTCGACACGTTCTCCTGGAGAGGAATCGTGCGGTCGCCGACCTGCACGGAGAAAGTTGTGATCTGCTCATCGCACGCGTCGCGAACGACCGCAGCGGCTTCATTTCGCACGGCCCGGGTGTTTGCTGGTGCCGTGATCGCAAGCGTTCTAGGCATGTCCTTCATCCTCCATCACGCGTCTCAACTGATCTGCGCAGGTCCACGTTACGGCGTTTCAGTTGTAACTGCAAAATTTTTCCGCGGTGATCAGAAGTTGCACAGCACACGATCGTGCGTCGGTCCATCCCATCAACGACAACTAGTCGACGGCCCTTCGCCCCGAGCAGCAACCTGCGCTGACCTGCGTGGGCGCCAAATCACCCGTGGGCACAAAACGAGGCTGCGGTCGAAGCGACCGGCGTGCAGTTGGAGCAACCGGTTTCGCTAGAGCAAACCGCTCCGCCGCGCGACCTCCGATAATCGAGATTATGTCAGTTTGTCTGCGTTGGACCGGCGTCGAACGGCATGACGGCTGCGGTCCCGGCGCCCCCTCGCGTCTGGCTCTCTCCTGTGCACGACGAAGGGCTGCCACCCACCAAGCGGGTTGCAGCCCTCCGTTGCATCGCTTTGGGATCGGTCAGAATCGCCCAGCCATGACGAAGCCGTTAGCGTCGACGTGCTTTTCGATGATCGTGATGCCGAGAGCGCCGGCGATGGACGTCCACGCGTTGAGCTCGTCGCGGTTTCCCAGTCCGGTGCTTGTCTGCACGAACCCGCGTCGGGGAGTAATCACTGCGGTGCTTCCGTAACTCGACGTACGGCCGCTTCCGGCGTCCTGGTAAACCACGATCATTTGCATTTCGTCATCCTCTGTTTCGGGGCCGATCGTCGATGTCGATCCTGTGTACTGCCAGTGCCAGGGCTCGCTCGAGAAGGTCTGTTTGAAGTCGTATTCGTCAGCATGCGCTACAAGCCAGGTGTACTGCCTGTTCCAGATGTCGACCGCTGTTCCGAACCCGTGCGTAGATGAGCCTGGGGGCGCAATAGACACCGGTCCCTCCGGGTGGTCGTAGCGGTACTGCTGCTGGACCAGGTCGCGATAACCACCATCCGGGGATGTGATGACCATCGTGACTCCTGTCGCAGCCTTGCAAGCCGCGACCATCGCCGTCCATTTCGCAGCAGTAGAGCGTTCGAGAAGCACTGTTCCCGCACTGGCTGCAACGGTGGTCAGTTTTGCGGGGTCGACAGCGCCGTTGCTTTCGGGAGGGGAAGCTGCTCGTGCGGCCGCCGCGGGGCCGAACAAATATTCCACCGCCAAGAGCGACAAGCCTCCGGCAGTTCCCGCGACGACTGTTCGCCTCGATAGTGAATCTGCATGTTCCATGTTCGGAAGTTAGCAGGGTGCCGCTTTGAGGCGCAAGAAGTTTGTTTGCTCGCGACCGGAGTGCTTTGGTGTGGGTAAATGCATCTCGAAATAGGAGAAGCGGAAGGTACATGAAAGCCGCAAAGCGGGCTGCCCCCCTTTAGAGGCGGGTGCTGGTTGCAAGGGTTGCATGTACCACAACCGCGGGTTCGCTGAGCGAGAAGGTGGCGCAACGACGGCGATCGATGCTCGACGCTCAAGTGAGCCATCCGCAGTACAGACGGTTTGAAGCTCGACAGTTCTGAGGTGGGGCCGATGCTTGGAGAGGGACCCCGCGTAACCGCTCGACCAACGCGCACGACTACAGCGAAGCCACTGGTTCCCTCATAGTGCGAGCGTTGGAGTATGGTTCGGATCATGGCCGACGAGATGCGAGAGACGACCTTCTGGATCTTGACGACGTTGGCGACGGGTCGGCGCCACGGTTACGCACTCCTCCAAGACATCGAAGAGCAGTCGGAAGGTCGCGTGCGCCTCCGAGTGACGACCCTCTACGCCGCTCTGGAGCGCTTGGAGTCGGAGGGCCTGATCGGCGCCGACGGCGATGAGCGGGTCAACGGTCGGGTACGTCGCTACTTCCAGCTCACCGCCGGTGGTCGCTCCGCTCTGGGTATCGAGGTCGACCGCATGGAGGCGAGTGCCCTGAGGGCACGGGCCAATCTCGGGCTGACGCCAGCCGCTGCACTCTGACCTCAGCACGTGACTCGTCCATCTGCTGGATTCTTCCAGCAGACAGCGCTCACGACCGGCAGTCGATCCCCTACGGGACGGACGTCCGAAGGACGATCCCGTACGGAACGGTTCAGTGGCGCCCGCATCGCGCGTGCAGGGGACCCTGAACATCTAAATGCTCACGGTTGTCTGCACGAGTGGCGCGATAGCGCGAAGAGTCGTACAGGCGACCGCGAGGAACGACAGCAATTGCCAGCACCCGCGCACGCGTCCCGTTGCGGCAGACCCAACCTCCATGAGGCAGTGGGTGTCCTGCTCAGAACGTGCCGGCGGTGGAAAGCGGCAAGCGCTCGAACTGTTCAACTCCGAAGTCGTCGTCCCATCGGAGTCCGAGGACATACATCCGAGCTCGGCTCGGCGCGCCGGGACGAAACGCGAGGGGCACCCCGGCGGGAAGCACCGGCACAGGGATCGTGACACCTACTGGCCGTGGTCGGCGGCCGCGGGTGAAAACGTCGACGCGGAGGTCGTGGACTGGTCCCGGTCCGCGGTGCTCGAGGCTGTATGCGGCAAGGTTCGGCTCGTACGTCACGAACCATCGCGCCGGCCCGTCCCGGTGCACTCGCCTCGTCGCCATTCGGTTCAAGAAGCGCTGTCCGGCGCGACGATTCGCGGCACTCGCCTTCGGAGTCCTCGCTGCGTCGGCAGCCTTACGATCAGCCCGCCGATCCAGCAGCTTGTTCAATCGGTAGAAGACGAAACCCACCACGCCTACCGCCGCAGCGCCGATCACCGCGCCAGGCGCCTCAGCGATGCTGCGCACCATGTCCTCGATCACGTTCACCACTCACTACCGACCTTGAATCGCATGTTGACGACTCCACGGCTCGCCGGATCCGACGGTACCTTGGACTTCCACGCTGAGCGTGTGATCGGGTCAGGAAGGCCGCAGGTGCAAGAAGAGGGCTCTTCGCAGCAAGTCTCTGGGGTCGACCTCCTGGCTGCTGATCTTCGTCGGCTACGTCTGAGAGCGGAAAGTCCGACGCTCGTCCACCTGGAGCAGCTGACGGGAGTCTCGAAGTCGTCGCTGTCAGACGCGTTCAAGGGCAAGCAGCTGCCGTCCGAACGGACTCTCGATTGCCTCGTCCGCGCACTTGGCGAGGACCCGTCCGCGTGGCTGGACCGGCGCACCCTACTAGCGTCCCCCACCACCAAGACGCGCTCGGCGCCCGATGAGCCGGCGCCACCGACTGCCGGTCCGCAGCCACAGCACGCGTTGACTCTTCGCGGGGCTGTGGTTCTCGCTGTCGTAGCGTTCGGGGCGGGAGCCGCAGTCGCGACCGGCATCACTGCCCTTGTTGATCGCCCCGAGGCAGTTGCTGCCACCGAGCCGGATCCGGGAAGCCCGTCGATGCTTCCCGTCGAGAACGGCGTCGACCCCGCAGCGACCTCCTGCCTGGACGACGCCCGACCGGCCGCATCGGAGACACGCAACGAGAGCGTCCTACTCGAAGTCATGTGGTCAGATCGCTGCCAAGCCGCATGGGGTCGGATCACGCGATACGACAACCAGAGCTTCAACAACAGCGTCCACATCGAGATCTACCCACAGAGCGCTGACCGCGACAACCACCGACAGGAATCCACAGTCGAAGGAGTCCAAAGCGCCTACACCGCCCTCATCGTCCGGTCAGACGCCGACACACGCATCTGCGCGCACGGGAACATCACCCTCAACGGCGACACCATCGACGTTGGCGACGCACTCTGCACCTGACTGAACGGACCGGAACCAGCGCAGCTCTCATCCGATCACTCAGGAACGCCCATTCAAGGCCGGCCGGGTCGACATCGACACACCTGGTCAGAGCACCAGGACCCGTCCCACGCCACCCATGCTCCGCTCGCTTCGATGCAGCTGATTCTCCAGCTTTTCCGGAAATGACGGTTCTTCCAACGAGGACCCCAGAACCGCCCCACGCCTGTCATCGTCACGTCGACGGCAGATCGCCGGCTCATCGAGGAGGTAACACCCATGAAAGTTTCCCGACGTCTGGCCTCACTGGGCGCAGCACTCGCGCTCGCAGGTGGTCTCTCAGTCGCCACCGCAACTCCCGCTCTCGCAGCCGACTACGGCGTCAACATCGCCAACTACTGCGCCAGGAACGTCAGCAGCGGCACCCTCGCACCCAGCCAGGCCACCAACATCAACAACCGCTACGACGGCTGGCGCTGCGGCACCCGCTACGGCCTCGTCGGCGTCAACGTCGCCGTCGCCTGCCAGCAGCAATACAACTCCCGAGCGGTCGCCGTCACCGTCAACACCAGCGCCAGCGGCTGGCGCTGCCGCTTCTAACCCGACACCACACCAGCCAGCAGATCAGGGCCGGCCGAGCGCTCAACTCGGCCGGCCCTCCGCCGTGCCCGCGACACCACCGTTGTACCCACGTGCCGCCCTGCGGCCGGCAGGTCGGCTCAGAGGTGCTTCTTGAGCCACTCAGTGGTTGACGCCCTCAGCCCACGCCAGCTACCCGCGCCGCTGAGCTTCAGTACGAGGAGCTTGTCGTTGGCATCGAGGTACTTCGTGGCAGCGTCCCTCACCTCGTTGCTGGTCATGTCTGTGACGACGACCCATGTGCTCTCGAGCGTGTGCTTCAGATGAGCGATGAGCTCGTCATAATTACGTCCCGGTGCAGAGAGGTCATAGCTCACGAGGTAGCTCGTCATCAGTTCCTCCATCGGGGGCGGTAAGAGAAGTCTTCCACCATCGCGACGCCGAGCATCCCCGGCGCATCGCCCCGCCTGCGCACCCCGCAGGAGGCCGCCTTCGCTCACGGCTCGACGTTCACACGAGACCATCTAGTTGGGGTACCCCCTATCGGACGCCCGCTCAGCGATCACCTTCGAGACGTGATCCGCCCCGACCGGTGATGCGGTTCACTGTGGACATGAATCAACGTCGCCTCGTGGTCCTTGCTTGCGCAGCAGCGCTCGTGATCACAGCAGGAGGTGCAGCTGCCCTCCTGCTGAACGCGCAGAGCTCGCTACCACCCGCCGGCTCCGCGCGCTCCACGCTCACGGCTCTCGAGCCGGGCGTTCTGACCGGGGATGTCGAAGCGATCCGTGCTGCCGCTGGCGCGACGTCGGAGGAACAGGCTTCCGGGATCCTCGATTCCTGTGCTGACGTATCAGCGACGGATACGCAGTTCGACGTGTTCGATGAGCTCGTGCCGACCTCTGCCCACGCTTACCTCGCCGGCGCATCCCGCTCTGGAGCCGCCGCGCGCAGTGCGTGCGAAGTGTGGATCAGCTGGGATGGCGAAGCATGGGTCGCCAGCTCGAAGCACACCACCGCATCTCCGACACCTCTCCCCACGAGCTGACCGGACCTGCCGCGCTGTGGGAGACGGAACAAGCATCGGCGCCTCAAGCGACCGGTGAACGACCCCCTGCCGGACGCCGAATGATCCTCGGACGCCATGGCGTCTCGCAGGACTGGCGGAGCCTGCACCTAGCCTGAGCAGATGGAAGCGTCAGTCGATCTCCTCACGCGACGCCTCCGGCTGCGTCGACTCACAAGAGACGACGAGGCGGCGGTCATGTCATATCGGGGCGACGCCCATGCCTCCCGCTTCCTCGGGCACCCGCCGCTGACGGAGGGGCAGTACATCCCCTGGTTCGAGGAGCGAGACATCGAGTGGGAGCTGCGCGAACCAGGTCACCGCCGCTTCTACGGGATCGAGATCCGAGCGTCGAGGATGCTCGTCGGTGATGCCGTCCTCATCCGATCCGCGGATGGACAGCAGGGCGAGATCGGCATGTTTCTCCACCCCGACACGGCCGGCCTGGGCTACTCGCTCGAAGCGGGCGCCGCCCTGCTCGACATCGGGTTCGGATCGCTCAACCTCCATCGCATCGTCGGGCGCGCCGCAGCCCACAACCGCAGCTCCGTGCACGCGATGGAGCGGATGGGCCTCCGGCGAGAGGCCCTGTTCTTGCAGAGCGAGAAACGCGGAGAGACCTGGATCGACTCAGCGGTCTACGCGATCCTCGCGGCCGAGTGGAAGCGGCCCCCTCGGAGCTGACCGGCTGACCATCCCCTTACGGGACGCCAGATCGCGCTCGTCCGCCTTGCTCGCCGGAGCTTCGATGCGAAGGCGACTGCGGCCGTCAGCGCGCCCGCGGCAACACCCCAAGCGCGGCCGCCGGTGATGAGGCGCACCAAGTACAGCGCGGCGCCGAACGGTGACCCCTCCGCACCCGTCCGCCGACCGTTCCGCGGAGGATGGGTGACCGCATGCTCCGCACCCGCCGGTCAAGGCCGAGCGGCAGGCGCAGCCTCTCCAAGACTGCTCCACACCACCGGGACATCCCGCATGACCAGTACGTGGTCGAACGAAGCGGAGCCGGTGGGGAGCGCGTCGAAGAAGCTCGATTGGACACGCGTCGTGCGAGCCGCTTCCACGCGCCAGGCGTGGGTGTCCAGCCGAAGCGGCTCGAGCCGCCCCGCTCGCGTCGGCGACCAGCCGACAGCGTCCTTCCGGAAGAAATCGGACGCCGCGGACAGGTCGGCGAACAGTGAACTCGTGAACGTCTCGGGCGGGACAACGTGGGCGTCGACAGCGACACGAAGATCGGCGGCGTCGACGGTCACACTCAGTTCGTCGTCCGAGTCGACGGATCTCACCCGAGCGCGTTCATGGACGCCCGGGAACACCCGCCCACCCGCGACTTGGGCGAGACGCGAAGCGCTGTGCCGGCGCGGGATGAACACTCCGGTCCGGATCCCGTCGGGCCCGTCCCACTCGACAGCCACTCGATGGGCCGCACTCTCGCTCCGGTGGCCGATCCTCGGTGCGACCCACATCGGCCGGAAATTTCCCAGCCGGATCAGGCAGACGCCCGCCACCGCGCTCCCGTCGACGATCTGCGGACGGAGCCCCTCGGGCAGCAGAGACTCAATCACGACGGGGTCCACCCGGAAGTTGACGAGAAGACGCCGCTCGATCGTCGCGGCCATGCGAGGAATGGTGATGCCCACCCCCGAATCTTAGGACCGCCCTCGTCCACCTGCTGAAGCACCCCTGTGGAATTGGGCGGTCCTCCTCCGCCTCTCGCTCGCCACGGGGACGAGAACGATGCGGCCGAAGACCGAGTCGTAGGGTTCCGGTCATGGAGCAGTCTTCATCCCCCGACCGCGACCCGGACCCGCTTCGGGCTCAGCTGGACGCGCGATGGAACGCGTATCTCGCCACTCACACGCAGGCCGCCGACCACGGAGAGTGGATGAACGAGGCGATGGGTGACTACCGAGACGAGATCGTGCACTTCGGTGGGCAGCTTCTCAACGACGTCGCGATCAGGGAGTGGAACCACGAGTCCGCGCAGCGCGCACATGACAAGTACGTCAATGAGGCGGAGCGTTACGACCGTGATCCTGCTGCGTGGGATGCGTTCTGGCTCCGTGTTCGGGCGGCGGTCCAACGACAGCTGAGCCGGACGCCCTCTCCCAAGCCGGAAGAGCTTGATGAGCGACCGCTGAACCATCCCCATACGGGACGGCCGGTACGCCAGCTCTCTCCCCGACAGAATCGTGCGACGATCACCGCGTGAATTCACAAATCAGGGCCTTCGAGAAACGCTGGCGAGCCGAGTGGGGCGATGACGTGGCGCCAATCGGATGGCACATGCGCGCGCTCGACTCCGGGGCCGACCGCTGGAGGAGATTTCACACTCTTCCGAAGTCGAAGCAGTACCCCGAGAGCCCGGAGGAGATGCAGACGGTTCTCGATCGCTACGTCACCTTGCTGACCGAGGTCGCGGGCGATTCTGCAGCCTCTCTGCTCGTCATTGCGCAGGAATGGGATCAAGACGACCTCGCCCGGACTCCGTGGATCGAAGCTCTTCTTCCCGATGCCGTCCACTGGAGAAGCTCCGTGCACGACGAGGACCTCTACGATCTACCGGCTCTGACGATCAGCTTCGGGCCACACCGACCCGAAGAACTCGAGCCACTGTTCCGCGCCGTCTCGAACGAGGAAGCGCACGTCGCCGTCACCGACGCCACCGCTAGCTGGCTCTTCGCCCCCTACGACGGAGGCGTCGACGTCTTCCTCAAGGACGAGCGACAGCAGGAAGACCTGCGAGCGAGATTTTCGGACTGGCTACCGGCGCCAGGACTTCCCGGTTCACCACTCGACAGCAACTGACGACCGGAACGGGTTCCAGCAATCGCAGAGGAGCGTTCGGTGAACGATCCTCATACGGGACGAGGCGGTCGCGGGGTGGAACACTCTGCGGTAGCTTCACGACCGGGGGTGGTCATGGTGGAAGTGCTCAAGGGCGTGAGCCTGCTCGCGTCGGGTGTCGTGATCGCCTTCCTCTGCTCAGTGGCGGGGTTTCAGACCGGCGTTCGTGCGGACCTGGATCAGACCGGGGGCCAACTCAGCCCGGTCCTGCTCGTGGGCTTTTTTATCGGACTCGTCGTGTCAGCCGTCGGCGCGATCGTGCTCTACCGGTGCTACGAGCGTGCCCGCGGCGTTCGCTAGCTGCTAGCGGAATCTGCAGCCGGAGCGTCACGCGCTGTGGACATGCGGCCTGTGGCGGTGCGGTCGAGAGATGGGGACTTCGCTGACGCCGCACGTGACAGACCGGCGGGGGCCGCCGGCGCCGCCCTGCTCTGGGCCGCGACGCACAGCGCGGGCGAGAGCAGTACCTGCCCGCTCACCGGCCACTGAACGATCCCTATACGGAACGACGAACGGGCGGGCGCCCCTAAAATCAGCGCCGTGCGGTTTCGCCCGAATATCCAGCTCCGTTTCGGCATACTCCTGCCCGCAGCTCTGATCTGCGTGCCGGCAGCGACAGTATGGAAGCCCGGCCTCGCGCTGGACGAGCAGCTGGTCTTCATCGTCATCTTCGCGGTCGTCATATCGCTCGCTGCGCGGTGGGTTGTTTTCAGCGGCGTCAGCCTGCGAGAGAACGACCTCACCGTCCACGGGGTCTGGTGGTCCCGACGCGTCCCTCGCGACCAGACCATCCAAGTGCGCCAAAAAGCCGGCTTGATGGTCCTGCACTGGCGCGACCGTCACGGCCGCATCCGGCACACACCGATGATCGCCTTCACGTCCGCATCCAACGATCCCTCATGGGCCGCAAGTCACAACACTCACGTAGCTCGAGCGGTCAACGACTGGATTGCCGGCGGAGACGGGCGCGGCGCGGGTCGCAGAGTCAAGGACAACTAGAACCTTGCGTGCCGGTGAACCATCCCCATACGGGACGTCGGCCGCGCGGCGGAAGCCAACCATTTAGAACTTGGACGGCGTTCCTGAGACGTTCCGCGCCCGACCGGCCATGTCCATAGTGAAGAGCAAGGTCTGCTCGAGGAGGAAACGATGGACGACGACGGATTCGATGAGTTCCTGGCCCGCTCGGGACGTAGTCCGATAGGTGGGCTCGCGTCTCGCACTGTTATTGAGGACCTGGTGTCCGCCACCGCGGAGAGCGCGACACCACGGCGTCCGTGGTGGCGTCGCCCGCTTCTAATCCTCCCCGTGATCGGTGTCCTCGCCGCGACGACAGCCGGGGCCGTCGTCTTCACCGTGGGATTCGATGCGGACGCGATCGTCCCGATCAACTACACGACCGACTCGGGTCGACAGGTCAGCTGTCACTACGCGGTCGAGGCCGGCATCGGCGGCACGAGCGACCCGGCAGCGGTAAAGGACTTCATCGCTGAGCACGACTGGTCAGGGATCGGCCAGCGCGTCTACGAAGAAGCCCTCGCACATCCCTACATCCCACGGAACAGCGAAGAGGCCGCCGGCCTCACGCAGGCCAACCTCGACAAGTTCTCGTTCGGGGCGGCTCTGACCACGGTGATCTGGGCCGAAGTCCCCGACGAACTGGTGCCCGAGGACATGCTGAGCGGAGCCGAATCCGACTGCGAAGGAGAACTGCGGTGACCCTGGACGACCAGCTGTCATCGAAAGCCTCCTCGACGCGGCGAGGCGACGACGAGCGCGCCAGACGGGTGGAGCTCCTGCTTCTCGCCCAGGCGGAACCGCTACTGCGCTACTTCTCCCGCCGAGCTCCCCTGGATGACGCCCCCGACCTCCTCAGCGAGACCATGCTCACCGTCTGGCGCCGCGCGAAAGACGTACCCGCCGGCAACGAAGGGACGCTCTGGATCTACGGGGTCGCACGCCGAGTCCTCGCTACTCACCACCGCTCGAATCGCCGCCGAACCAGCCTCGTTGACCGCCTCCGAGACCAGATTGTCGTTCACAACCCGGCCCACGACCAGCTGGACGACATCAGCGCGCACCTCCACCACCTCATCGAGAGGTTGCCCGCCGTTGATCGCGACATCATCGGCTTGGTCCACTGGGAAGGCTTCACCCTCGAAGAAGCCGCACGCATCCTCGAGAAAAACCCCTCCACGATCCGGACCCGATACGCGCGACTTCGACAACAGCTGAAGTCGGAACTCCAAGCCGAGGTCTAGCTCCGTCAGATGGCCATCCCCTTACGGGACAGACTCTCGACTGATTCCATCGTCGCGTCGTCAATTCGGGGTCCTGCCGGACATGTACAGAGTGAAGGCCACTCGAGCGCACAGGAGCAGATCATGACCACCGAACCTCACGACGCGGGCAGCGATCGGGCGATGAACGCGCTCCTGGACGAATCGGCGCCGCCGACCCCACTGGCGGAAGCCATCTCCGACTCCTCTCTTCGAGAGATGATTCGCGGAGCGGAGTGGAACGCGCGACGCGGCAGGCGACAGGCGACGCCTCGTGCGCTCGTGATCGGGACCGTCGTCGCTCTCACGCTGGGCGGCACGGGTGCAGCAGCGGCAGCGACGCTCTCGGGGTGGGAGCCGTGGGTGGCGAATCCGGATTCCGTTGTCCACTTCACCCTGCCCAGCGGAAGAGAATGCGAGCTCCGAAGCGTCGCCAAGGAAGGCGACCCGGAGGACATCAAGGAGATGCAGGACGTGCTTCGCACCACCGACGTGCTCGCCCTCGCGGACGTCGACGGCGAGCTTGCTCGGATCGTCGCCCGGGACGTGACCGTCCGCGGCGACGACGGCGACACCGTGGTGCGCGCGACCGGGTTGTACTCCGAAGATGAGCTGTACCGCCAAGCCGTGGGGGGCGCGATCATCAACGTCGTCTGGGACGAGCTCGAAGATCGAGGAGTGGTCGATCCCGTCACCGGATCGGATCTCTCCTTCGGAAGCCAGGACGACTGCGCAAAATTCACCCAGGCAGACCTCACACAGTGAGCCGCCGCGACACCCGAGCCGATCGCGTGGTCACGATCCTCGACGCCACAGCCCGTGACCTTCTGAACTACCTCGAACGCCGAGTCGGCGCTGACGACGCTCCCGACGCGCTCTCCGAGACAATGACGATCGCGTGGCGCCGATCGTCATACATGCCCCTGCCGGACGAGGACGCCCGCCTCTGGCTGTTCGGGGTCGCGCGGAACGTCGTCCTGAACACCAGCAGGACACGCCGGCGCCAAGACCTCCTCGCCGAGAAGCTCCGCGGCACCATCGACCCCACCGTCGTGATCGCAGAACCCTCCGACATCGCCCTCGACGTACGGGCAGCTCTGGACAAGCTCGCTCCAGAGCTCGCAGAGCTCGTGCGACTGGTGCATTGGGACGGCTTCTCTCTCAGCGAGGCAGCTCAGATCGTCTCCGTCCCGCCGTCAACGGCGCGCAGTCGGTACCAGAAGGCGAAGCGCGAGCTCGGTGACCTGCTGTCCCCGCAGCCCTCGGAACGAGCACTTAGGTCTGCAGAGAAACGCTGGGTCTGACGCGCTAGCCCATCGGCTATCGAGACAAGTTCCGGCAGCGGCGGGGGTGTCGGACCACGCGGCCGTTGGCGAGAACCGCACATTGCGAGCCGTATTTCCTGAGTCCGACGACCCACGTCTGAGCGATCCGTCCGACCAGGCTGTGACCATGACTGAATCGCCCATCACTCGATCAACTCTTCTCCACCAGTCGCTTGCAGGCGGCATGGACGTGTCCCACGTCGAGGTGCGCCGAATCTCAATCGCAGCTGGCACGAAGGGCGGTGCTCACGTTCACAACGGCCCTGTCTTCGGAGCCATCGAAAGGGGGTCGGTCACATTCCAGATCGGTGAGGAGGCACAAACCACCCTTCGCGCCGGCGACGTCTTCTACGAGCCTGCCGGGGTCATCGTCTCCAAGTTCGACACCACGAGCGAAGACGTCGTGTTCATCGGCTACTTCCTCCTGGCGGACGGGGCAGCACCCGAGATCGAGTTCACTGCGCAGGACTGACCGCTAGCCCGTCCCCGTACGGGCGGCCTCCCGCGACGGATCGCACGCGCACATAACGCTGGTCGAGCGGTCGGAACGTGGAATCCTCGTCCCATGATCGTGAGCGACGGACAGGCCTGCGCCCCACAGAACCTCGACGTGCTCACCGACCGACTCCGACTGTGCCGGCCCGCCGAAACCGACCTCCACGAGCTGTCCCGCCTCTACACCGACCCACGGATCGCGGAAGAAGATCCACTCCTCCTCCATCTCTCCGCCGATCAGACCCGGGCCGTCATCGCATACCGAAGGACCCAGTGGACACAAGACGGACTCAGCAGCTGGGTGATCCGCCGGCGCGAATCCCCCACCGACAACCATGATCTGATCGGAATGGGCGGATGCACCCTCCTCTCCGACGCGGCCTGGAACGTGGCGTTCACCCTCCACCCCGACCACTGGGGAAAGGGCTACGCGCAGGAAGTCGCCCTCACCGGCATCGAACTCGCCCACTTACTCCGACCGGAACTGCCCGTCACCGCGGTCGTCGCAGAACGCAACGCACGCTCCCGCCGCACCATCGAGCGACTCGGCCTTCAGCGAAGGTGGGAAGGTCCGAATGCGCACAGCCCGGACCCGACCGCTCGAATCGTCCTCTACGCCGACCGCCAGCTCTCCATCGAACAGGTCCGCCGACTCACCAGCTGAATCCGGCCGCAGCACGACCTCATCAGCCGGCCAGGGATCCCTCACGGGACCGTCAATGGTGATGAGGCGATGAGTGAGCACGTTCGTGCCTGCGTCAAGACAGTGGATCTGTCGCGGTGGAGCATCCCCTGCTAGGACGCTGCCTGCTCTCCAGCAGCTGCGCGGCGAGCGGCGTCTGCCTGGTGGCGATAGAGCGACGCGCGACTCCACCCAACGAGACGAGCAGCATCCTCAGCAGTGCGACCACGCGCTCGCGCGTCCGCGGCGATCGCGAGCTTGTCCGCGACCACCGCAGGATCCGACAGGGGCCGGCCGAAGCGCGTTCCGCTCGCACGTGCGGCGGCGATGCCGGCGTTGACGCGTTCAACGATGAGCTCCCGCTCGTACTCCGCGAGCGTGGCGAGCATGTTCAGCATCAGCCGGCCCGTCGACGTCGACGGATCGATGCCGTCGGAGATCGACCGGACCTGCACGCCGCGGTCACGCAACAGGTTCACCGTGTTCAGCACGTCGATCAGCGACCGGCCGAGACGGTCGACCCGCCAGACGACGACGGTGTCCCCGCCCTCGGCGTACTCGAGCAGCTTCTTCATCCCGCGACGCTCGATGGCGGTCTTGCTGCCAGACGTCACGTCCGCGAACACGTCCCGCTTCTGAACGCCAGCCGCAACGAGCGCGTCGACCTGCAACTGCGCATCCTGACTCGACGTACTCACACGCGTATAACCGAGAAGTCTCACAAGCTCAGTTTGACTCGGAAAGCCCCTCCAAGCACCCTCCTGAGACGAAGTACTAGGAGACAAGTTGTTGAGACAGTGAGGCCTCCGCCGTTCCGGCCGAGGCCAACTTCGGAACGGCTCTCAACGGGCTGTCTCAACAAGCTAATGCTTTACGAGGCGGTCAGCAGACAGCGATTGCTTTGCAACAGAGTCCTGCGCGATCGGCGTCCTCCGGGGCAGCGCGCCGAAGTTGCGAGACCGACCGCTCCCCGCCAGCACACAGCGACGGAAAATGGGTGCCGCGATCACCAAGATGCTTCGCCTCCCTCGGGATGAGAGACCTCGAGGGCCGCGGCGCTAGTCTCAAGGGCCGCGGCGGGCGGTGAGCCAGTGCTTCACAACCCGCTTCGAGCGTCCCTCACCATGACCAACAGGCGTGCAAGGCCCCAGTTCGCGCGGCCACTTCGCAAGAACGATGTCGGGCGGAGGCGATAGATTTTCCTCAGCGGAAGAGAGGTGGGGTTATGGCGGATGAGATCGAAGTGATCAGCGACGGTGAGGGTGTCGTTGTTACCGGCAATTTCTCCGCGGTCGAGCGTTTTCTCCGCGAAACCGCCCTCCTGAGGTACGCACGAAAGCTCAGTCTCGGCAAGCTGAGCGGTTTGCTCAGCACCGGAGCCGACTTCGCATCATCGGCGTCCGGCATCGCCGAACAGTCAGCGATGTACCTCAAGCTGACGCCCGAGTCCGTCAAGCGACTCAAGGACGCAGGCGGTCTCATGAAGACGAAGACCGGCGGCATCAGCCACGTGATGCTCGGCGAGACGGGCAAGGACTCGCTGAAGTGGCTCCAGGTTCAAGACGGACCCACGTCGCTGCTCACCAACCCGGCGGTACTGTCGGGCGTTGGTAGCCTCATGAGCCAATTCGCCCAGCAAGCCGAAGCACAGGAGCTACGCGCGATGCTGGTCAGAATCGACGAGAAGCTCGACGACATACGTCGTCGACAACGAGACGAAGTACTGGCTCGTTTGAAAAGCTCAGGGGCAGCGATCGAAGAAGCATCGATCATCCGTGCGCGAGGCGGCGATCCGCGAACTCTGTGGGACAAAGTCAGCGGCACGCACGAAACGATCCTCAACGTTCAGGAGGATGGGCTCGCGGCACTTAGTGCACTTGCTGACAAGGTCAAGAACAAGCGGGAGACCGGCGAGCTGAAGAAGGTCATGCGGGAGATCGAACATGAGGTTGCCATTCAACTCGCAGCGCTCGGTCGGTGCTTCGAGCTGCAGGACGAGTTCGGAATTATTGAGTTGGACCATGTCCTTGCCACGGCCCCTCTCGCACTGGAAGGGCACCGGCAGGGAATCTCGCACGCGCGCGAGAAGCGACGCGTCGAGGTGCTCGAGAAGACGGCGCAGCTTATGGCCCAAATGGATGCAGCCGGCGGGATCGCCAACGAAAATATCCTGCTCCACGCCATCGCCGCCCGCTCAGTCATCGATTCCCTCAATGCGACGGCGGCAGCGATTGATGACTTTCATTCGCCCCTCGGCATCGACTCCGATCGTGAAGCGCTGAGGGCCACCGCCTGGCGCCAGGCACTTCGGGTTCCTGGTCAGCGAAAGACGGCCGGTAAAGAGCTCGGAAAAAAGGCGCTTGTCGGTGCCGGTCTGGCTGCCCTGTCCCTGGGTGCGCTGGCTACGAAAAGCAAGTTCAAGCCGAGCGCTTAGCAAGGTGGTGCCCCTCAGCCTTCACTTGTTCGCAGTGCGCACAATGGTGCCGACCCTGAACCCGGATCGTTGACCGATCGAGCTAGCGGACCCACCCGACTAATGCAAAAGGCACACATCAGCCTCCCGCGCGGGCAACAGTCCAGGTAAGGCGGAGACTCTTACCTTAGCCATATATAGCCACTGCCTGTCGCGTCCTTCAGCTCATCGCAACCCGGCGTCAAGTTAGGGTCTGAAGCCGATGGTTTCGAGGGAGGCGGCGGACGACGTAGCTGGTTAGGTGTTGAAAATGAGGGCGGGCCCTCTGGAGGATTCGAGGCGGCCGTTAATCGCCTCTGTTGGGCCGCTGGCGTGCCGGGCGGTCGAAGCAGGCCCGCCGAAAGCGAAGTAGACCGGGAAGAACCGACCGAATCGGGGTTGCGACGGTAGGATCTGAGGATGACCTCGTGTGAACTCGTCAGGACGGTGCCCTCGTGAGTGAGCCCTGGCTGTCTGCCGACGACGTCGCAGCGCATCTGGGCGTCACCAAAGAGACGGTTTACGTCTGGATCGCGGACAAGGAAATGCCGGCGCACAAGGTGGGTCGTCTCTGGAAGTTTCAGGCCTCCGAGGTCGACGCGTGGGTACGCGGTGGAGGTGCTTCTACCCGCGGCAGCGAGACCTGAGGCGAACGAAGCTGAGCGCCGAAAGCAATTCCTATTTTATGACGATTTGCCCTTTGGTAGTTGGAAAGAGGGAGGAGGCGATGTGACTGGCAAAAGTGACGAAAAAATTCGGTATGCACTGTCATTCACGAGTGGCTCCCTCTTAACTCGAGAAGCAGTTATAGCCGTTCCTCTTTATGAAAGAACTTGTGACTGGGAGGCGGTTCGCAAGCTCATTGGCAAAGACAATCTTTTTCAGACTCGAACCGTGTCCTCAGGGTTCCGGCTGGCAAGGGAGGTTGCTCAGCGACTCGCAGTACTCAGCGACGACGAGTTAGAACTCCTCGCGGACGCAGGCGGAATGGAGCGCGGCTACCTGATGTGGACGGCTGCGTGTCGCCGCTACGCGTTCATCGGCGAGTTCGCCGAGGAGGTCGTGCGCGAACGCTTCCTGCTGTTTACTTCGACGCTGACATACAACGAGTTCGATGGGTTCGTGCGAGGCAAGGCGCTATGGCACCCAGAGCTGGAGGACCTGAAGGAGTCGACGTTAAAAAAGCTCCGCGCGGTGGTCTTCCAGATGCTCGTCGAAGCGGGCCTACTGACCGACGATGGCGAGATCGTCCCTGTCATAATCTCGGGGAGACTCCTCGATGCCTTTGAAGCGCGAAAACCGAGTGATCTGCGGTTTTTCCCAGCAACGCGGGGCGGTACGCAATGACTCCGGGCGAGCTCAATCGGCAGGAGGAGCACCTGTTCGCGGTGCTCAGCCGCAGGCGCTTCCTCAACATGGAGGGACTGAGCAATGAGGTGCCGTTCTTCATATACCCATACCCTCCCGAGCACGCGCTCCACGTGGCGAAGGCAAAGAAGCGGATCAAGACCAGGCTCGCGACCGAGAAAGGCATACAGGTTCGCGAGGTCAACCTCTACGACCTCTCAGTGGACATTCTCAAGGAGCGCGGCGACTGGGAAGAGATTCTGGAGATCGAGCCGACGATCGACAAGTCCGAGTTTACCGAGGTGCTGCGCTCGATGCTCAATCCTCAGCAGCATTTGGCACCGGCAATAGCCGCGACCATCGCCGATGGTGGCTTCGACATCGTCTTCCTCACCGGCATCGGAGAGGTCTTCCCTTACATCCGCTCGCATAACGTGCTGAATAACCTTCAGAGCGTCGTGACCGGCAAACCAATGCTCGTGTTTTTCCCAGGCGAGTACAAGCAGTCGAACACGCTGGGTTCATCGCTCGAGCTCTTCGGAACTCAGCATGACGACCAGTACTACCGCGCCAAGAACATCCTGGAACAGGAACCGTGACCGCCATGCAACTTCAAGAGATCTTCGCCAAGGACGTCCAGCGTCCGATCGAAGGCGTTGTCAAGGCCGACGACGCCCGGAACCTGGGCACCGAGGTTGACGAGTACGTCCTCACAAACGAGGCGGCCAAGGGGCTGGAGCAGCTCCTTGAGGCATACACGAACCACACCAACGCCAACGGCGTGTGGGTCTCAGGCTTCTTCGGCTCCGGCAAATCGCATCTGCTCAAGATGCTCGCCCACCTCCTCGGCGATGTCGAGGGCCAGGCATACCCTCGTGGCGAGGTCTCCGCGACGTTCCGCGCGAAGTCTGAGGGTGCTTTCCTACCTGCTCTGATCACCAGGGCCGACCGGGTTCCAGCGAAGAGTCTGCTGTTCAACATCGACCAAAAGGCTCCGCTAATCAGCAAGGACCAGGCCGACGCACTGCTGCGCGTGTTCGTGCAAGTCTTCAACGAGTCGCGCGGCTACTACGGAGACCAGGGGTTCATCGCCCGGTTCGAGCACCAGCTCGACGAGGAGGGCCAGCTCGACGCGTTCAAGGAAGCTTTCCGGGTCATCGCCGGAAGAGAGTGGGAGGACCGCCGTCCGAGTTTCGGGCTACCGACCGTCCGCAAACAAGTCAACGAGGCGTACGCCCAGGTGACTGGTATCGACGCGAAAACGGCACCGGACATCCTGAAGATCTACCAGGACACCTACTCGGTCTCGATCGAAGACTTTGCGGATGAGGTAAAGGCATGGCTCGACAAGCAAGAGAAAGACTTCCGGCTGAACTTTTTCGTCGACGAGATCGGCCAGTTCATTGGCAACAACACCCACTTGATGCTGAACCTTCAAACCATCGCAGAGTCGCTCAACACTAAGTGTCAAGGCCGCGCGTGGATCATGGTGACATCGCAGGAGGACATGGATCGCGTCATCGGCGACCGCACCAGGCAGCAGGGCAACGATTTCTCGAAGATTCAGGCCCGTTTTAAGACCCGTGTGAAGCTCACCAGCGCCGATGTGGAGGAAGTCATCAGCAAGCGTCTGTTGGAGAAGAACAACGCAGGTACCGCGGCACTGAGTGCGGTCTATGCGGCGGAATCGGCGAACTTCAAGACGCTGTTCGACTTCGTCGACGGGGCGAAGACGTACCGCAACTACACGACTGAGGACCAGTTCGTGGGAACCTACCCGTTCGTTAACTACCAGTTCTCGTTGTTCCAGGCGGCAATTGAGGGAATCTCCGATCATAACGTATTCGAGGGCCGCAACAGCTCGGTCGGCGAGCGTTCGATGCTTGGAGTTGTGCAGCAGGTGGCGAAGGACATCGGCGATGTGCAGGTCGGACAGCTCGCGACGTTCGACAGCATGTTTGCGGGCATCCGCTCATCGCTGAAGTCTGCGGCGCAGCGATCCATCGATGTCGCCGACCGAAACCTGGAAGACTTGCTCGCAGTACGACTGCTGAAGGCACTGTTCCTGGTTAAGTACGTCGACGGGTTTCGTGCGACCGTCCGCAACTTGACCGTGCTGGTCTACGACCGGTTCGGCCTCGATCTGCCGGTGCTAGCAAAGCAGGTGCAAGAGGCGCTCACGCTGCTGGAGACGCAGACCTATATCCAGCGCAACGGCAATACCTACGAGTACCTGACGGACCTCGAGCAGGACATGGAGAAAGAGATAAAGGCTGTCGACATTGACGCTTCCGAACTTTCTGCCCGGCTTAACAAGATTCTCTCTGGCGATGTGATTAAGGCGTCCAAGCTGAAATACATCAAGAACGGTCAGGACTTCGCCTTCGGCTACAAGTTAGATGACCAGGTATTCGGGCAGCAGCGCGAGCTGGCGCTGCACTTCATCACCCCGGAGTACGCGTACTCACCCGAGGAGACCCGCATGCACAGTGCAGGCAAGGACGAGCTACTCGTAATCATGCAGGCGGACGACCGAGTGCTCACCGACCTGCGGCTTCTTATCAAGACTGAAAAGTACACTAAGCGCAAACAGACCAGCTCGCTGTCCGTTGACGAGGACCGCATCCTCCGTTCCAAGGCCGCGCAAAATGTCGAACGGGAGAAGGAACTCATCGAGCGCATGAAGCGCGCGGTCGGCTCCGCACAACTCGTGATCAACGCGGCTGATGTGTCTTCCTCCTCGCAGGATCCGTTGGCCCGGGTGACGGACGGCTTCCAGGACCTCATAGCTCGCACCTACACCCAGCTCAGCCTGCTCGGCGGAGTGACCTACGCTGAGCAGCAGATTACTGGTGCAGTCAACCCTGATCAGGGGGGGATGTTCGAAGCAACGAGTCTGTCGAAGCTTGCCGGCCCGGGCAACGAGATGCTATCGCACGTGCTGCGCCGCGATCGTCTCGGCGAGCAGGTTACGGTGAAGGCGCTTGTGGACACCTTCGGGGCGAAGCCGTATGGATGGGATCTTGCCTCCACTGAGGTCGTGACCGCCTATCTCGTTGGTGCCGCGAAGGTGACGCTGTCTGTAGACGGCAACACACTCAAGCGCTCCGAAGTATCCATGATTCTGCGGAACACTCAGAAGCACCCGCATGCCGTGGTCGCGCCGCAGAAAAGCTTTGACGACCGCAAGGTCGTCGCGTTCCGCTCGTTCTGCATCGACTTCTTCGATGATCCCGCCGTGACTAAGGACCCGCTCGAGCTGGCCCACTACGGCGGCGAGAAGCTGCGCGCAAAGCTCGACGAACTTAGGGCGCGCGTTACCGAATCGAAGTACCCCTTCGTCAGTCAGCTCGGCGCGCCGATCGCGCTGCTCGAACAGGTCGTCGGCAAGAGCGACGAGTGGTACCTGACCGACTTCGCCCTCGCCGACGAACTGCTGGAAGCCAAAGACGACGTTATTGACCCCACCCAGGCGTTCCTCAGCGGCAATCAACGCACCATCTACGACGACGCGGCCAAATTGCTCCGGGACAACGCCGGCAATCTCACCTACCTGCCGCAGGGCAGCGACGAAGCGGTGACTCACCTGCTCGACGATCCGCAGGCGTTCCGCGGCAACAGGATGACCCAGCTCAAGCACGCCGCCGACACGCTAAGCGTTCAGATCACTAATGCGGTAAGTGCTAATCGGTCCGGCGCTGAAGACGAGATTACGACCCGTCGGGACGCGCTCCTCATCAGCACCATCTACGCGGACGCCACGGACGAAGCCAGGACAAGGGCGGCCGCGCAGATTGACTCACTCATCACCCGTGTTGGCCTCGAACGTCAGATCGCCGTCCTCCGCGAGCTGGCTAACGGATTCGAAAAGACCGGATACCCGGCAATCCTCGACCAACTCGCCGCGGCGCGGCGTGAGGCCGATCCGGACATGCCACCACCGCCCACCAAGCAGACCGTCTCCATCAAAACGATCACCGCACGCGGCGTCATCGGACCCCTGGAGACCCCCGACGACGTTGACATATACATCATCGCCCTGCGCGAAACCCTTATCCAGGCTCTCGACGACGGAAAGCGGATCGCACTCTGATGGAAACCGCACCGTTGAAGTCGTTTGCTACGTGGGCGCGCACCGAGCTGATCAGGGAGGTCGGCGCCCGGATAGCCTCTGTGCTTGCTCCGGGGTCCAGCGAGCGCGTTGAAGAGGCGCCCGCGATCGAGGCGCTGGAGCGTGCCGTCAAAGCCGCTGGCGATGAGGCTGCCGGTCGCGCAAAGGTGGCGGACACGGTCGCCTACACCTGGTTTAACCGCATCATTGCGCTGCGGTTCATGGACGCCAACGGCTACAGCGGCATCGGGGTCGTCTCACCCCACCGCGGACAAACTTCTGGGCAGCCGGAAGTGCTTGTCGACGCCAAGCGCGGCGTCATCGACACCGAGATCGTCGGGAAGCGCACGGCAGGAACTGTCACCGCGCTCCTAGACAGCACACGCCGTAGTATCGATCCGCACGGCGAGGCGTATAGCCTGCTGCTGTCCGAATACTGCCGACATTGGCACCGCTCAATGCCGTTCATGTTCGAGCGGGAGGGCGACTACACCGAGCTGCTCATCCCGGCGAACCTACTCGCCGACAACTCAGTGCTCGCTCGCTCGGTGATAGTGCTCACCGAGGATGTCTGTCAGGACGTCGAGGTCATTGGCTGGCTCTACCAGTTCTACATTTCGGAACGGAAGGAGGAGGTCTTCGCCGGGTTCAAGAGAAATAAGAAGGCCGGCGCCGATGAAATCCCCGCAGCCACACAGCTCTTCACCCCGCACTGGATCGTCCGCTACCTAGTGGAGAACACCCTCGGCCGCCTGTGGATGCTCAACCATCCCGGCTCGCGTCTCGTCGACCAGATGGACTACTACGTCGCTCCGGTGAACGAAGAGGCCAGCTTTCTAAAGATTGGCAAGGCCGAGGAGCTGACCGTCATCGACCCAGCGTGCGGATCGGGGCACATGCTGACCTACGCCTTCGATCTGCTCTACGCGATCTACGAGGAACAGGGCGAAGCTCCGGCCGAAATCCCGGGCAAGATCATCGTTCACAATCTCTACGGCGCCGAGATCGACCCGCGCGCAGGGGCGCTGGCGGCTTTCGCCCTGACGATGAAGGCCCGGGCCAGGCAGCGCACCTTCTTCTCCAAGCAGGCCAGGCCAAACATTTGCGTCATCGACCCAATCTCCTTCAGCGCTGATGAGCTGAGCTACCTCGTCACCAAAGACGGCGACCGCCACGCGGAGGAAGCGTTCTGGAACCAGTTCGCCGAGGCCGACACCTATGGCTCACTCATCCAGACCGACCACGCCCTGACCGCCCGGCTCGACGAGCATCTGGCGACGCTCGACGACGAAGGCGACATGCTCCATGCAGACGCCCTAAATTGGGGGCGAAAGGCGATTCACCAAGCAACTTTCTTGTCCGCACGTCGATCAGTTCTCGTAGCGAATCCTCCATACATGGACGCCCGCAACATGTCGGGGCCTCTGTACGAATTCGTAGTTGAGAACTTCCCTGAAGGCTTTACCGGTATAGATCTCGCCTTCGTGCTACGATCGCGTTCGTTGGTCCAGCCAAAAGGATATCTCGGGCTCCTAACCATGGATAGCTGGCTCGGGAACGTCGAATGCGCAGATTTCCGGGATGTTGTCCGCGACGCATTGCTTCCCAGAATCGTCCTACAACTCGGTCCGCGCGCCTTTCCTCAAATAGCCGGTGAGGTGGTGCAGGTTGCTGCCACCATCTTTGAGAATTCCACCCCTGGCACCGCCCTCAGCACTTTCATTGGGGCCACCACAGGCGCCACAACGGACGCGAAGATCGCGCAGTTCAAGGACCTGTCTCGACGGTACACGCACCCACTTGACTGGTTCGATGTCTTTCCAGGCAGGGTCTTCACGCCATATGCCGCATCTGAGACTGCCCACACCACGTTCGCCTCGGCGCCTACGATGAAATCGATTGCTGAAGTCCGCACAGGTCTCCAGACTGGAGACAACACAAGATTCCTGCGGCAGTGGTTTGAGGTCTCCTTTTCTAGCGTACGACTTGGAGGATCCAAAGATACCTCCCGCTGGGTGCCGTACGTGAAATCAGCTTCGGCGACTCGATGGTTCGCACGCGAGGATTTGGTCGTCGACTGGAGTAGTGACGGTGCCGATATCCGTGCGCATCCCAGTTCTGTGCTTCGCAATTCGACGTACTACTTCCGACCCGGGCTTTCCTATGGCGGGCTCGCCGGATATCTTAAGGCGCGCTTTGTGTCAGAAGGGGCCATATTTGATCAAAAAAACTCAATGGTTTTCACTATCGGTTCAACTACGACCGAGCAGTTACTGGCGCTCATGAACAGTCCGGCGTTCGAAGCCCTAGCGCGGCTTGTGTCATCAAAAGGATTCGGTGTCGGCACGCTGGCACACCTTCCTATCCCGAAGGAGATCCTTGCCGCGCCACGGATCGAGGAGATTGCGCGACGCGCGATTGAGCTTTCACGAACTGGCTTTGATCGATCAGAGACCTCGCGCGGGTTCGGTGGGCTCGAGTCGATCTTCTTGGGTGCCGAAATTAATCCTTCGCTTCGGATCAACGTGGAGTCCACGCTGGATCGGGATGTTCGTACTCAAAGTGAACTGACAGAGCTTGAGGCCGAGAACGCACTGCTGTTTCAGATGGCTTTGCTCGCTGAATCAAGAGAGTCGTCCGATGCCGAGCCGTCCTCATTGCCGTACACTCAGGCTTCAATTGTGCGAGATTTAATCTCGTACGCGGTGGGATGCATGTTCGGTCGCTACAGCCTCGACGAGCCGGGTCCGATCCTGGCAGACCAGGGTGCGACGTTGCAGGACTTCCTAGCTAAGGTGCCGTCTCCGTCGTTCACGCCCGACGCGGACGGTGTCATCCCGATCGTCGACGGAGACTGGTTTGAAGACGATATCGTCGGGAGGTTCCGTCAGTTCCTGCGAACCGCGTTTGGACAATCGCACTTCGAGGAGAACCTGTGGTTCATCACCGAGTCGCTCGGCGCCAAGAGCCTACGTGACTACTTTGTGAAGTCCTTCTATAAAGACCACAGTCAGAGGTACAAAAAGCGCCCGATCTACTGGCTGTTCTCCAGCCCGAAGGGCTCGTTCAACGCGCTCATTTACATGCACCGTTACAGTCAATCGACTGTGTCCACGGTGCTCAACGACTACCTGCGTCAATTCCAGGCAAAGCTTCAGGCGAGCTTGACCCAGGCGGAGCGTTCGAACAACATACGAGAAGTCGACCGGCTGCGCAAGGTGCTTGTCGAGCTAAACCAGTATGAGCATGACGTCCTTTACCCGCTCGCAACTCAGACGGTTGCAATCGATCTCAACGACGGCGTGAAGGCCAACTACCCAAAGTTCGGCTCCGCTCTAAAAAAGATCCCCGGGCTAGAGGCAGCCGAATGATTAGGTTCGAAGATCGCGACACCAAAGTCGTCCTCATTTACGAGTCAGATTGGGGATCTGTCAGCTGGGTCGATGACAAATTGCGCACCGACGGTGAGGCAACCGTGTCTCGGACGTTCACCGTGCGTCCGGCGGATCTACTTCCCACGGAAAATGACGATGACGGGGACGCCCGAGTCTTCGTGATCGGCGCGATCGACGATGAATATCGAAGTATTCGTGACAATGTGCTCGGGTTGAAGCACGACCTGCGCATTGCGAAATCCATCAAACTCACGCGAGCCATGTTTGTCGCAGAACGAGACATCTCGATCTTCCGACGCATTGATGAACTTGTCGAAAGTCCGATCGTTATCGGCGGCTCGCACTCGTCCGCCATTCCCGAGGACGAGTTCCTCAAGCTACTGGGTACGTTCCCAACAACTACCGAGATGAAGCTTTACGCCTGGACGAGGATCACGCGGGTGCTTTCCGAGTACATGGAAACCATGACGGACGCGGAGCAGCGCCTTGCAGGATATATGGCACGACGAGCGAGATCGAAGCCGAAGACCCAGGATCAGCCCAGTGGCCGGATTCCTGCCGCGACCAAACTCGAACTCGCGAAGTTCGAGTTCGTCAGAGATCGGCTGATCGAGATGCTGCGCGATGCCGAGGCGTACTCCGAGGCGGAATGGCAAGCGACGGTCGCCGACCTCTTCCTCCTCATCTTCCCACAGTACGTGGCCGTTCTTCACAACGTGAATGTCAAGGAGCGCTACTCAAACCCAGGGAAGTCGACTAACCGGTTCATTGACCTGCTTCTGGTAGCGGCCACTGGCACTGTAGACGTTATAGAGATCAAGAAGCCGTTCGAACGCGGCCTTGTGTCGAGAAGTTTATACCGTGACAACCATGTGCCCGTCCGTGAACTTACGGGGTCGATCATCCAAGCGGAGAAGTACCTGTTCTACCTGAGTAAGGCGGGTCGTGATGGCGAGATAACCATCACGGAGGCCCACTCGAAGGACCTTCCGAGCGGCATCGAAATAAGTATCTCGAACCCGAAGGCATTCATCTTGGCTGGACGAGACAGCAATCTGTCTATCAAGGAGCGATTCGACCTGGAGTTCGCTCGCCGCGCTTACTCGAATGTGACGGATATCATCTCGTATGACGACCTGCTCCGAAGGGTGGAGAACATCATTGCGTCCCTGACGAAGCGAGCGGAGAGGGCAGCTAGCCGTTTCGCCATTGAAGATCCGGTGACCACGTGAGTGAGATCGCTGGCGTCAGGGAACACCTCGCGCGCCGCTTTATCGCACAACGGGTGGTCTTTTGGCAGGACCCGAACGACGAGTACTCGACTGACCTCGACAAATTCAACCTACCGGGCGTCTCGGTCATAGAGGTGGCAAATAACGAGTACATGATCAAGAACTTGCTCCTTCACCGAGATTCAACAAGGAAGTTTCTTGTCTATATGAAGGGTGCCGCAATAACAGGCACCGATAACTGGCTACTCGATCTTGAACTTGCCTATGGTGTCTTCACGGCCGACCGCACCTCCCTCATCCAGAGCGATCTCGGCCTCACGGCTGATGGGGTCGGCGAGATACTCCGCGCTCATGAAAAGTTCTTCCGTGCCGCCAAGCGGGCGCAGGCTCTCAAGGCGCTTCTTGATTCGGAGGATGGCTCAGACCGGCTTCGCGCGAAGATGACCGCAGTGATCCTTGGTCAGTCGGAACACAGCCTCCTTGAGCTGACGCGCGCGCTCCTCATTGAGAATGCGGCTGGCGGTACCGCCAAGTTCAAGGCGGTCGCGGACCAGCAACTTGACGAATTCTACTGGGGCGGCGTCGCGAAGATCTACGGGTACTCGTCGTCGGCTCCGAGCATCGATGATTTCTTGCTGTGGATGTTCCAGCAGGCCATCGGCGGCTTCCGTAGCGACCACCCTGGCGGTCTCCGCAACATCCAGCTTGACTTCAACAGCTTGCGCTTCGATCTGCGCAGTCAGGGCAGCATGGCAACGCTCGCTAAGCGCGTCGCATCAAGCATCAGTTACGCGAACACGATCGAGAATGTCGACTTCCGCGATCTCGTCGACAACGACCTCTTTGAGGAGGTGGACCAGAAGATCATCAGCGATCTCGCGCGCGAAGTCGTGTCCCGCACGATGGCCGCGCGCGAGGTGGCTGACGTCGTTCGCAAGCGCAAGAGCAGCATCTGGGCGGAGGGATACCGCAAGGTCTACGCTGCCATCGAGAGCGGCTCCGAACTGCTGAGTGAACTCTCGCCGCTCGCGCCGACCATCACCTCGTTCGATGACGGACTCGACCGATATCGGCGCCAGTGGTACCGAATCGACCAGCTCTACCGGCAGTTCGTCTACGCCGCCCGCACCTCCGAGCACCCGAAACCACTCGAGGAGCTGCGAGGCGAGGTCGAGAAGTTCTACGTGAACAAGTTTCTGTTCCAGTTGGGCAACGCCTGGCAGCCTCACGTCGACGGCACTGACAGGTGGGGATCGGCCGTGCTTCGTCCGCAGACCGCGTTCTACTCCGAGCACGTCGCGCCGATTACTAGAGGCGGCCGAAACAAGGCGGTCGTGATCATCTCGGACGCCCTGCGCTACGAGGTCGCTGACGAACTCAGCACGCGCATCCGCCAGGAGGACCGCTTCGACGCCGATCTCGACGCCGTGCTGGGCGTGCTTCCGAGCTACACGCAGCTCGGCATGGCTGCGCTATTGCCGCACAGCAAGATCGGCCACTCCAAGAACGGCGATCCTGTGCTGGTCGACGGGCAGCGCACTGACGGTTCGGCGAACCGTACAAAAATTCTGAGCGCCATCGATGGCAAGGCAATTCAAGCCGAGGACGTTTTCTCGCTGTCACGGGACGAGCTGCGCGACCTCTACAGCCAGCACCAGGTGCTGTACGTCTACCACAACCGCATCGACGCAACCGGCGACAAAGCGGGTACGGAACGGCAGGTCTTCGAGGCTGCGGAGGAGACGCTAAGGGAACTCCTCGATCTGGTAAAGCGACTGACCAACGCGAACGCGACAAACATCCTCATCACCGCCGACCACGGCTTCCTCTTCCAGGACACAGCCCTCACCGACGCCTTCTACCTCTCCACGCTCCCGCAGGGCGACAACATCGTCACCACGAACCGGCGCTATGTCCTGGGTCGTGGAATTAAGCAGAACGACGCGTTCCGCACCTTCGAGCCGTCGCAGCTTGGACTGGACAGCGACCTTGAGGTGCAGATTCCGAAGTCTATCCACCGGCTGCGGCTACCCGGAGCGGGTTCACGGTTTGTCCACGGCGGGGCATCTCTTCAGGAGATCGTCGTCCCGGTGCTGACGGTCAACAAAAAGCGCCGCAGTGACACTCGACTCGTTCACGTCGAGGTACTGCCCGAGTCGGACAAGATCACCACGGGGCAGCTCGTCGTGAAGCTGTTCCAGTCCGAGCCGGTGAGTGAAAAGGTGCAGCCACGCACCGTCCGCGCAGGCCTGTACGTCGGGGAGACGCTGATCTCAAACCAGAAGGACCTGACATTCGACCAGGATTCAGGCGACAAGCGCGACCGCTACCAGAACGCCAACATGCTGCTTAGCCAGGACGCTAACGATTTCAACAACCGCGCCGTGGAATTTCGACTCGAAGAGCGCATTCTGAACACTAACCAATGGCGTACCTACCAAAAGGCGCTCTACACACTCCGGCGCTCGTTCGCTTCGGACTTCGACTTTTAAGGAGGGATCGATGAGTCTCGACAGCACCATCAACACCAAGGAAGCGGCCGACGCCGCACCCTCCGTGCAATCTGATCTCGACCGAAAAATCAACAGGCTCTTCCCCGGTGTCGTTGTCCGAAAGGACCTCGTCAAGGCGGTCAAAGGCAACGCCATCGTGCCCTCGTACGTGCTGGAGTACCTACTCGGCCAGTACGCCGCATCCGACGACGAGGCCACTATTCAGGCCGGTATCGACGCAGTTCGCAAGATTCTTGCCGACCACTACGTGCACCGGAACCAGTCCGAACTGGTGAAGTCGATGATCCGGGAGCGTGGGCGCCATCGCATTATCGACAGAGTCGCGGTCACTCTAAACGAGAAGGACGACGTCTACCAGGCAGAGTTCGCCAACCTCGGCATCAAGGGCGTGCTAGTCGAACCCGCGACCATCAAGGCGCACCCGAAACTCCTCACCGGTGGAGTGTGGTGTATCTGCGACATTGAATACTTCCACAGCGAGGACCAGCGCATTGTCCCGTGGATTCTCGGCTCGATCAAGCCCATTCAGCTCTCCAATTTCGACTTCGACGGCTACCTCACCGCACGGCGCGGGTTCGCCACCGACGAGTGGATCGACCTTCTTATTCAGTCGATCGGCTTCAATCCCGAGGCGTTTGGCCGGCGCGCAAAGCTGATCCAGCTCGTGCGTCTCATACCGTTCGTCGAGCGCAACTACAATCTCATCGAGCTAGGACCGAAGGGCACCGGGAAGTCGCATATCTTCTCGGAGTTCTCGCCGCACGGCATGCTCATCTCAGGCGGAGAGGTAACTGTCCCGAAGCTGTTCGTTAACAATTCGAACGGGCGACTCGGCTTGGTTGGCTACTGGGACGTCGTCGCCTTCGACGAGTTCGCGGGCAAGAAGAAGCGCGCAGACAAGGCGCTGGTCGACATCATGAAGAACTACATGGCGAACAAGTCCTTTTCCCGCGGGGTTGAGACTCTCGGAGCCGAGGCGTCAATGGTCTTCGTCGGCAACACCTCGCACACCGTGCCTTACATGCTAAAGCACTCCGACCTGTTCGACGAACTGCCCGAGAGTTACCACGACTCTGCCTACCTCGATCGGTTGCACCACTACATCCCAGGCTGGGAGGTCGACACGATTCGCAACGAGATGTTCTCCGGCGGCTACGGATTTGTTGTCGACTATATCGCCGAGGTGCTAAAATCGATGCGCACCGCCGACTACTCCGACCGCTACCAGCAGCATTTCACCCTGTCACCTAATATTTCTACGCGCGATCGTGATGGCATCCACAAAACAATTTCCGGGCTGATGAAGCTGCTTTACCCCAATGGCGAGGCAACTCGCGAGGAAATCGAAGAGGTCCTGCGCTTCGCCATTGAAGGCCGAAAGCGTATCAAAGACCAGATCCTGCGTATCGATGCCACGATGGCAGACGTCAAGTTCGGGTTCACTGACCGGGCTGGAACGTGGTCGCCGGTGATGACACTCGAGGAGCAGGAGTACCCGACCTACTACAACCAGCGGGCGGCATCGACGCCCGAGAAGTCGGAAGCTGATGCCGACTCGGTGACCGTGCGCGCCGAGGTCGCCACGCTGGTGCCTACCGCACCAGTCGTGGCGACAATGGCTGAGGCTGAGCTGCACGAGGGGCACCGCGAGTTCCAGGAGAACCAACGCGGCATCTCATACGAGTCCCTTTTACTTCCATACTTGCATGGCGCATCGAATATCACGATCATCGACCCGTACGTCCGTCTCCCGCACCAGGGCCGAAACCTCGTCGACCTGCTGGCCTTACTCGCGTCGGTTAAGGACGCGGCCGAGGAGATTCGGGTTACGCTCGTGACCAAGGGCCAGACGGGGCAGTACGAGCAAGCACACCTGTTGATGCTTAACGACATCCAGGACAGCGCGTCCGCCGCAGGAATCAACATCACGGTCACCTGGGACGAGACGATACACGACCGCTCAATCCGTGCCGACAACGGCTGGACGATCCTCCTCGGCCGTGGCCTCGACATCTTTCAAAAGGGCTCGGGAAGCCAGTACGACCTCGCCGCCCGCCGCCAGGAATTCCGACAGGTCGTCGCCTTTGGTGTGACATACATACGTGGAGAGGCCGGAAATTGATACGCTTGCACATTAGTGGAGCGGCATAGGAGGTCCTCGCGCGCGAGCAGCTGGCTGCTACAAAGAGAGTAGTCACTCTTGATCTTGCTTGGAGACACACCTGATGGAGCAGAAGCTGTTCCTTATAGATGACCTGGACGGCTTCCTCATCGAGGATGACGGTGGGACTATCGCTTTCTCCGTTGACGGCGCGAACTTCGAGGTCGACCTGTCGGAGAGGAACACCGCCGAGTTGCGACGCGTGTTCGAGGGGTACTTTTCCGCTGGCCGACCGGTGCGCGGCATCAGTACGCCCGCCACATTCTCCGCTCGAGGGAAGAGCAACCCGAATGCTTGGAGGCCATTTGGGACTGGGCCGCTGAACACAGTCATGAGGTGTCGCCTCGCGGCCGAATCGCCGCACCCGTCCAGGAAGCGTACGACGCCGCCCACCAAGTCGGGCGTGTGACGGATTGGGTGCGCGGTTCTACGTAGTGACTGGTTCAAGCTTGAGCGACCAGCCGACCGGCTTGTCGACGGCGCGGCCGTCCTGGCCTGTGAACACGTAGAAGTAGAACGTGGAGAGCCGCTTGTCGTTGCTGCCGGACAGGGCGCCGGCTGCGTAGAGGCGCGTTGCCCCCTGCTCCCCCACGACGGCTTGCGCCCAGGCGGTGCACTCGTCCGGTTCGAGGACCTCGGAGTTGCCGACGAGGAGGTTGAGGCCCTTCGCGGACACGCTGACCAGCGAGTGCGTTGGGTCGGCGCTGGAGTCGGGTTCGAGCTCCGCGGGGGGTCCGCGGTCCATGAGGACGGATACCTCGGCGCGCCGGTTGGTCAGCGACCGTCCCCTGAGGCGTGGGAGCTGTCGTGCGCGAGCGTGTGCGAGCTCGTGCAGCTGGGCGTCGGTGAGCCCGGGTTGTGAGGTGATCCGTTCTCCTGCGTCGGTAAAGAGGGTGCGTTGCATCGAGCGGATGTCGCGCTCGTGCTTGTTGACGATCTTGCGGACGAGTGGCGGGACCATGCCCGGAGCTTAGAGGGAGGGGAGACAGTCCTCCGTCGGTCGTGGGACGCTGACGGTATGACCGCTCCCCGCACTCCTCTGGCGCGAACCGCGTTGTTCGCGAATGGCATGGTGTGGTTCGGGGCGTCGGTGATGTTCTTCGCGATCGCCGGCGAGCAGACGTACGCGGCGTTCACCGGTGAGTGGTTCAACGTCCTCGGCTGGGCGCTGATCCTGGCCGTGGCGGTGGGGCTGGCGGTCGTGGGCGTGATCGAGAACCGGAACATTTGCGCGGGGAAATCGTACCGGCCGCGACCGCGCCGCCGATGACCCACTTGGCTTACGTTGCCCTGCGGTCTGACTTCTTCTGTTGACTGGCCTACTCGCCGCGCATCTCCCTCAGCAGCCGTTCGCGCAAGGCCCAGCTCTCGCACGGTGAGCTGGGCCGGCGGCCGGTGCTAGTTCGCGGCGTCGTACGCTTCGACGATCTCGGCGGAAATGCGGCCGCGGTTGGACACCTCGTGACCGTTCTCGTTCGCCCACTCGCGGATCGCCTTCAGCCGCTGCGGGTCGCTCTTCTTCGCGCTCACCGTGGGGGTGGAGCTGCCGCCGGCGCGGACGCGACGGCCTGCGGACACGTACTTCTCAAGCGCCTGCGTCAGCTGGGCCGTGTTCTTCTCGGACAGATCGATCTCGTAGTTCGCGCCGTCGATCGAGAAACGGACGGTGCCGCCGCCATCCTCGATCGGGGAACCGTCAAGGTCGTCAACGAGAGTCATTTTCTGAGCCATAGGACCACTCCTCCATATTTACGTACAAAACAATCGCAGCCTCTAGTCTTATCAGATCAGACCGGGACGCCACGCGAAGGCACGCCTGCCTTGCAACCGAGTTCAACCAGTTGTCCTCTCGCCTTCTGGTGGTTTGTCAGCCACGTCGTCCTGGCGTCCGCGGCTAGCGAGCGCCTCTGCCGCTGGCCGCCGGGGGTGGCTCTTCGCCGTGGAGCCGTTCCGAGAACCCCGAGAGGTTCATGGCGTTGGGAGTCTCCTGTCGCGAAAGTTCCTTCACCGCTCCGACCTCTAGGAACGTGATGTGCACTTCCTCGACTCCACGCACGCGGCGGTGGCGAGCGATGGACCAGAGCACTCTGATCTCCCTCAGGATGAGCGCCACCCACCCGACGTTCGTATCCGGTTGCACGAACTGGAGGGTTCGACGCCAGTGCTTGTCGTGGGGTGGGCCTGCCGTTTCAAGGTAGTTGAGGGTGGGGCCGTTTCGTTCCAGCGCTGGCACATCTCCTGGTGGTTTCAAGCTGATCCCGACCTCCTGGGAGCCAAGCGCGAGTCCGTGTTTGGCAGCGTTGTAGATGTTGGCCTGGTCCAAGAAGACGTCCGCGCAATGATGCACAAGCAGGACCAGGGCCTCACGATGGTTCGCCCATCGTTCCTCCGTCTGATCTATGAAAATCGACCTATCAGGCGAGCCGGTAAAAACCGCAAGCAGGTCCGCAATCGTCTCTTCTTGCTCGAGGTCCCGGCGCAGCTTGCGGACTGCGTCTTTGAACGCGCGGGGATTCGTGAACTCCGACAGCGCGATCCACGGGCAGGGGTTCGAGTGCGCGTGAGCGAGGTAGATCCGTAGCAGCGCTTCGCAGGCGTGGTGCAGAAGCACCGTCGATTCGATTGCTGCGTATTCGCTGCGCTCCTGCGTGCTGAGCTCGTCGGGCTCACCAGTGATTGATCCGAAACGAAGAGACGCGGGACGACGAGTTCGATCGTCCGCCTCACCCACCATGAGCAGCAGAGCCGTCAACCGCGAATCGAGATAACGGTGCGGCGCCATCTCGTAAAACTGTTCATTCAAGGCCGGGAACTCATCAACGCTGATAGACACGGGAATAGGCATGATCCATTCTCCTTCACCGGCCGGCGGATACGTCCACCCTCCGGCGCAAGGGTCGGCGCATGGCGAAGGTCTGGTCCAAGCTCGTGCTCACTGCGCTGATCGCTAACTGCATGGTGTGGTCCGGACCGTGGCTATTTACCGCTCGAGCGTGGGCAGCCGTTTCACCACGCGTAACCGGGGGTCGAGGGGGCTCTCCCCCTCGTGCGGGCCGACCCGCTTCGGGTCGGCCCGCACACACGCTCAGAGAGCGATCGCGTGGAGCATGAACACGGTGGAACCGATGGGCTTCCCGAAGTCGGTGTACTCCTGGGTCGCTCGGCGGTTGGTGATGAGGTCGAGGGCGACCAACTCCTCCTCGGACTCATCCATCGTCGGATGGGGGTCGTCGGAGCGCAGCACGGTCCGGTCGGCGTCGAGGACTCGCCAGAGTCCCCAGACTCGGGCGACGGGGCCGGTCGTCTCGTACTTGAACACGAGAGCGGTCGCGGTGGGCCAGCCGTGCGCTGCCGCGGCGACGATGAGCGCTCGTGCGGCGGCGGCGGTTGCGGCCTGGTCGCCGGAGGCGGTGGCGGCGTCGACCGTGGCTTGCGCGTCGCGCAGCGCCGGGGTGTGTCCCCACACGTCGACGTCGACAGCGGGAGTCGTGGAGGTGGTCATGGTGAGCCTTTCTACCTAGTCGAAGCGGGAGGGCGGAGACCGGCGGCCGCCAGTCCCTGCGGAGCGGGCTAGCTCAGGCCCGCGGCGTCGGCGGCGGTGGTGTCGCCGGTGACGACCTGCTCGACCGGGGAGAGCGCGTAGCCCCAGGCCGCGAGCTGGCTGAGGTGAGCGGCGGCGCGCTCGTCGCCGCGGCGCCACGACTCCTTGCTCGTGTTCGCCTCCTGCCCTCCGAGAACGACGGCCAGCGCGACCAGGCGGGCCTTCGCCGGGTTCGCCTCGACCAGCGCGCCGAGAGCGTCGGCGTGGAAGCCGGAGGGCTGCGAGATCCCGAGGAGGGTGTGCGCGAGAGCGTTGCCGCCCGTCATCCCGGAGGACACCGAGAAGCGGTGCACGGTGAGGCCCAGGGCGATCACCCGGTCCGCGTCCTTCGGGAGGGTCTTGCGGGGGAGGAACGAGGCGATCCACTCGCGGCGCACCGTCTCGGCCGCGTTCCACGCCTTGTTGCAGGAGATGAGGATGCGACGCTCGGCCTTCTGCTCGTCGGTCATCGGTCCGGCGGTGTTCCCGCCCTCCTTGCGGAAGCCCGCGGCGCGGGGGTCGGTGAGGTAGTAGCTGACGTCGGCGCTCTTGCCGGTGAACACGATCTGGACGTAGGCGGCGCGTCCCTCGACGTTCTCGATGTCCGCGGCGTCCACGCGGGAGCCGTCTTCCTTGCGGCAGTCGCGGATGTGGGTGTGGCTGGTGTCGCCGTAGTAGACCTCGCTGTCGAGGATCGCGAAGCCGCGGGCGGTCAGCTCGGCTTCCGCGGCGGCCTTGACCTGTGCGCGGGCTCGCTCGTCGCGGGCGCGCTGCGCGGTGTGGACGAACTGGGCGGGATCGGTGGTCGCGACCTTGATCAGCTGTCCGCGGGTCTGCTCGTCCTCCTCGAACTCCAACAGCACCGCGGCCTGGTCCAGGGTCAGCTCGTGCTCGTGGAGAACGGACGTGACGGTCACGGACTCCGCGACGGCCAGGCCCTTCTTCACGGTCGCGGTCTTGGTGCCGGTGCGCTTCGCGATCGCTGCGGCGGACACGCCCTCGAAGGAGAGTTGCGCCCACGCGGCGGTGCGGTCCGCGACGCTCAACTCGGCGCGCTGGTCGTTCTCGATGATCTGCTGCACGATCCGGTGGGCGGTCGTCTCGTCACCTTCCACGACGTAGACCGGAATGGTGGCGACTCCGGCCTCGCGGGCGGCGAGGGTGCGGCGCTGTCCGGCGCGGACGATGACGTTGCCGTGCTCGTCGCGGCGGGCGAGAACAGGGGTGATGACGCCGTTCTCGCGGATCGACGCGATGAACTCGGGCGTGACCGGGGCGCTGGTGCGCACGTTCGCCTCGATGATGAGGTCTCCGGGTGCGACGTGCTGGATGGTCCCGGTTCCTAGGGTGATAGTCACGATGGTTTCTCCTCAATCGGTGTGTGATCATCGAGACGGCAGGCTCTGTGGTCCCGGACCCTGGTTGCGGGGCATGTCCCTTGTCTCTTCCTGATCGTTTTTCTTTGCCTCTCCGGCGAGTGATAACCAATTCAGTGGAGCCGGCGGAGTGACGGCTCTCTCGGGCGAAATAAGGGAGCGTGCGACCGCGTCCGAGAGAGACGGCACGCAGCCGGCGGAGCGAGATAGGTTGAAACCGCGGAGAGGTGAAGAAAACCTCCAAAGCGCGCCGCGTAGCGGCTCCTCGTTGCGGCGCTCCGTCGCCGCTGCGCGAGCAGAAGCTCGCGCCCCCGGAGGGGAACACCGGGGTGTGTGAGGGGGTCGCCCCTCACGGGCCGGCACGAAGGCCGGCCCGCCACCGGTCACCGGCCGGGTCCGGCGCTCGAGGTGTCGATGGTCTCGGCGAGACGGCGGATGACGCGCACGGCGTGAGCGTGCTGCTCAGCGGTGATGCCGACGCTCATAGCCTCCGAGTAGGTGAGCATCGCGGGCGTGCGGAGCCAGTTCGCGGCGACTTGCGCCTGCGGCTTCCGCAGGAGCGCCGCGGTTTCGCGCAGCTGGCGCAGAACCGGGTTGAGGGTCGTGGCGCTCATCGCGCGGGCGTCTCGGTCGGGGCTAGGTACGCGATCAGCGCGGCCGCGTAGTCGGTCCCGTCGTCGGTGACGGGGAACCCTCCGGGGCCTCCCTCCCCCGGCAGGGTGAGCGTGTTGCGGATGTGCGCGAGGATCTCGGCGTCGGTGGCGGCGGCGTCCTCGTCGGACTCATCGCGGCGGGTGGTGAGGATGAGGTCGAGCTGGGCGGCGGTGGCGCGGCCGGTATCGGTGCGAGTCATGGCTTGTTCCTCTCAGCGGGTGACGGTCTGGCCGTGACGGCGGATCGCAGCGCGGCGGGCGTACATGACGCACATGCGGAACGAGCCGCTGGTGAAGCCGTGCAGTTCGTCGGAGTGCCACGCCTCCCACCGACCCGACGGGCGGCGCGTGACGAGCACGGACGGCGTGGTCTTCGGATCGGTGCCCTCGACGCGCACACTGACGGCGCGGGTGTTCGCGAGGGTGGGGTAGGTCTTCGCCGTGGTCCGCGGAACGGTGCTGGTCTGCATGGTCTGGGTGCTCCCTCTGGCTGATCGTTTTTCTTTGCCTCTCCGGCGGGGAAAACCGTTTGAGTGGAGGCGGCGGAGTGACGCCGATCACGGGCGAAATAAGCCCGCAGGGCGCGTCCGGGATCGGTGGCACGCAGCCGCAGGAGCGAAATAGGTTGAAACCGCGGAGAGGTGAAGAAAACCAAGAAACGAGCCGCAAAGCGGCTTCCTCTTGGCGGTGCTCCGTCGCCGCTGCGCGAGCTAGCTCGCGCCCGCTGATGCGCTTGCAAGGACGCAGGACAGGGCAGGCCTTGAGTGTCGGCGGTTGCTGGTACTTCTTCGGTATGGATTCCGAAGAACTCCCGCCAAGCGTCGTCGGCATCATCGAGTACCTCGCGATGATGGCCAAGGGTTACGGCAACCACCTCAAGTGGAACGAACAAGCTCAGTTCAAGGCCGACCTCATGCACGTCCGCCACCGGTGGACGCCGGTGAACACCGCTGCCTTCCGTGCTCGCTGCCTACATGAGGGCATGCGCGAGGAGGACGTGGCCGAGCTGGTGGACTGGCTCGACAAGGCCAAAGCGGGGCGACGCCTCGTTCCGCAGCGCAGCTACCGCAATTTCCGTTTCCCGGCTCCTCCTGAGAACCCGGCACCGCCTCGCCTCAGTTCGCGTCGCGACTGGTAGAGCAGTTCCCGGACGGGCTCAGCGCTCGTTGAGACGAGCTCGCGGCGCGGCCGTCGTGACGACGGCGGTTGCGCGGGTGAGGTTGGGGCCGATCGCGTCGGCCTCGATCACGCGTCCCGTGCGGCGGTTCTCTCCCTCACCCCAAGCGACAGTGTGCTCGTAGCCGACGACGATCACGCCGTCGCCCTTGTGGAGGGAGGCGAGCACGTGTTCGCCCAGCTCGAACTTCGCTTCCACGAAGTGCGTCGTCGGCGCCTCGTGCGCGGTCCACTCCCCTCCGCGGAACTCTCCGGTGTTCTCGATCACGCGCAGCTTCACGATCTGCACGCGGCCCGCCTGCACCGCCTCGGGGTCGGTGGCGAGGTTCCCGGTGATCGTCCTGGTGCTCATCTGCCTTCTCCTGCTCGTTCGATTCGTGAGTCGTCCCGTCGACGTCGGCGGGATCTCGTCTGCGGCATCAGCCGCGGGGGTGTCAGTGGGGGGCGTCTCGATGCCCCAGGACGCGAGAGCGTCGCGCCGGGTGACCTCGACGGGCGGCTCGGACAGCGCCCTGCGCTGTTCGAGCTCGGCGCGCGTTACAGCGACGCTCGGGAGACGCCGCTCGTCGCCGTAGGCGATGCGGTAGTACCGATCCGCCTCGTTCTCCAACCAATCGACCTCGCCCTGCCGGTCAGCGCGCCCGGCGAGATACCCGGCCCGGTACTCGTCGCCCGAGGCGTCCGGGCCGCTCACGCTGCGTGCTTCTCGATCAGGTCCGGGCGGAACCCCGACCAATGGTCCTGATCGCTCGCGACGACAACCGGGGCGGCGGAGTAGCCCAGCTCCTCGGTGATGTACGCGAGCGCTTCGGGGTTCGTGGTGATGTCCACGACGGTGTACTCGATGCCCTTCTTATCGAGCACCCTGTAGGTCATGGTGCACTGCATGCACGACGGCTTCGAGTAGACGACCAGGCCAAGTTGCTTCTGCTGCATCATCGCGATCCTCTCGCACCTTCCGGGGTGTGGGCGTCGCCCTCGTCGTCGCCGGTCGCGTGCTCCGCGATCCACAGGTCCGCGGCCTCGCCCTGTCCGAATGCTCGCAGGAGTCCGGCCAGCGCGTCGACCTCGCAGCAGCTGAGCCGGACGGCCAGCTCGTCGGCGGTGTCCCCGTGGGAAAACACGGACGCGAACTCGGCCACCGCGCCCCAGAGGGTCGGCTCCTGCGCCGCGGGGCTGGTGGTGATGGTGTCAGACATGGCGTTTCCTCCTCGGTGGTGGTGGTGCGGGTCAGGATTCGGTGCGGGTGAGGGTGTCCACGAACATGGCGCCCTCGGGGCCGGGGATCGTGGCGGTGTGTGCCAGCGCCCACCCGTTGCGTGCCATGCCCGAGAGGTCGACGTCGCGCTCGGCGATCCGGCGCAACTGGCTCTGCATCCCGTCCTCGTTTGCGGCCGGGACGAAGGTGCTGACGGTGGTGATCTGCTGCATGTTCTTCCTCTTCCTCATCGTTTTTTTGCCGTGATTCTCAATCAGATTTGTCAAGCCAGCGGGGGCGTTCAGGCTCATCTGTTCTTCGTTCTCTCCCAGCGTTTTCTTGCCTGGAAGGCACGTAGTGCCGAGCAGGGTCGGAGGTGGGAGCGCAACCCGGAGGGAGGCGGAGGAGAGGTTGTCGGCGCGATGGGAGGGAGCGCAGCGACCGCGTGCCGAGAACGTCGGAGGAGCCGGCCGCGCAGCGGCTTGCGTGGACGCCGGAGGCCCGTACGCTGCCGAAGGCTTCCAGGCAAAATGCGCACAGCGCTCAACACCGCGCCGAGCGGAGCTCGGCGTCCACTCGTTCGCCCACGGCTGTGAATCGCGAAGCTCGTCGCGACGGCTGCAGCCCCACGGAGCATGCGCTCTCGGCGCGCTCGCGATCCTTCGGAGGGGTACTCGAACGAGGTCCAGGCCGCAACCCGGTCTCCCTGGTCCTTCGAACAAGCCACCACCTGCAGCGATCACGAGTGGACGCGAACCTGTCCAAAATTTCAGGTTATAAGAATCTGGTACTCAGACGTTGCTCGGGAGTACGTTGCCGCTTGTAGAAAGATCCGACGTATCAATGAGGATGGTTGGTTCACTTGAAAAACACAAAAACGAATAAGTGGCTGCGAAGTCGTATCGCTCTCGGAGTGATTCTCGCAATGGCGATCCTCGGCGGCGGGGCGGTTGCCGCGCAGGCTGCCAGCAGATATGTGGGCTCCCCTGTTGTGGTACAGGAGCAGAGCAACTGGTGCTGGGTCGCCGCGGGTAAATCCCTGACGAGCTACCATGCCGGAAGTAACCCGTCTCAATGCACCGCATACAAGTGGGGCAAAGGCGGATCTACCTGCCCGAACAACACCGGGACTCTCGGGAACATCTACAGCATTCTCGTTTCCGCGGGCCTCGCAAACCCCGGCTCAATCAGCTCGGGATCGCGTTCTTTCTCCAACATTCAGGGTGATCTGAACGTGAACCGGCCAGCGGTAGCACGATGGGGCTGGGACAACACAGGCGGATCGACTGGTCACATCGTGGTAATCCGTGGCTACGACAACTCGGTATCCACGGTGTCGTACATGAACCCGCTCAATTCCTCGTACCAATCGAACACCTACTCCTGGATGGTGGCTGGCGGCGGTCACAAATGGACAGACACTCTTTACGGGGCGGCGAACTGATTATGAGAAACCTAACTCGAATCGTCGCCGGATCAGCTCTGGCCGTAGCGTTCAGCTTGGGTTCGCTTGCGACCGCACAGGCAGCAACTGAAGGCATCCCGTCGGATGTGCAAGCTGCCTACTCCACCGAAGCACTTGAAAAGCTGCGAACTGCGGATGAAACACTGGTGACGGTGGACGAAACGGGCGTTCCCGACTTCTCCTCGGCTAGCTCGTTCGGGACTCCCCATCAGGTGAACTTGTGGAGTTCCGACTTGATCTCAGGAAAGGCATCCAACACCCCAACCTCGCCTCTCGAGGAGTGGCTCGCTCCGATCCTCGGACCGGATGGAGAACCGGTCGGCACGTATCGGGTCTGGCGTCCCACGTCGGACAGCAAGGCGGAGCTCGCTGGCTACAACGACGACACTGAGTTGGTGGGCGCACTGCAAGCCCTCAGCGAGAAATCCGTTCTGGTGTCGGACCCCACGATTGAGGCGTGGTACGCGGTCAGCGACGGTTCCGTGTCGGCGCTGAACGAGTCCGCGGCGAGGGAAGTTCCATACACGACTTCATTGAATGAGGTCGCAAGCATCGTCTCGACGCGTTTTGCAGAGTCAATCAAAAATTCCGAAGCGACCGGCGAGGGCGCTGCTGGAGGTATGACAGTCCTCGACCGGCGCCCCTGGTATTACGGGATGGATCCGTGGATGCTTGGAGCGGGAGCATTTCTCTTGCTCGCTTCAGCGGCCGGCGCTTTCTGGCGTGTGCGTGCTAACAGACAGGCGCTAACCTCACCTCACGCGCTCGAATGACGCAAGGCGGTTAGCCGAAATTCGAAGACGGAAAGAGCGGAGGGGCGGGGCCACAGGCCTCGTCCCTCCGCTCAATTAGCTCCACCCCATGTTGTTCGATCACGATCACCCGGCCGTGTCAGACCATGAGATCGACCAAAACTGGTCGTTACCGTCTTTCTCCTCCACCAGAGCACCAACTGCGCGCCGCACAGTCGGGCGTCTGCCTTCTAGCAAAATCCCCTGTTCGTCTGACTGAGGTAAGAACGTTGGCCGGATTTTGCAGCAAGCACCATATTCCACCCAGATTAAATCTGGATCATCTGACTCGGGTACACAGCCTTGAACCTGTAGCTGTGTCGGCGTCGGTCTGTAGACGGTCTGGTCGCGGAAGATTGCCCAGATCACGTTGATGCGTCGTCGGGCGAGAGCGATCAGCGCCTGCTTGTGCGATTTGCCTTCTTGTCGCTTCCGTTCGTAGAACGAGCGCAAGACGGGGCAAGTTCTGGCCGCGATGAACGCCGACTGGAAGCAGGCGTTGAGTAGCCGCCTGTCGTAGCGTCGGGGGCGGTGGTGGTTGCCGGAGATCTTGCCGGAGTCGCGGGGCACGGGGGCGAGGCCGGCGAAGCTAGCGAGCCGGTCGGGGCTCTGGAACGCGGCGAGGTCGGCGCCGGTCGCGGCAAGAAAGTCCGCGGCGAGCCGTTGCCCGAATCCTGGAACTGACACCAGCAGATCTGCGCAAGCACTGCCTGCCAGAACGGCGTCGATCTCCGCTTCGAGCTCAGCGAGCTCGTCGCGGATGCGGAGCAGGTCACGAGCGGAGCGACCCACCAGCCGCGCCGCTGCCCCCTCCCCCACAACTACCGAGGTCTGCTCGCGAGCAGCATCGACCGCCGCCTTTGCAACGGCCGCAGACTTCCAGCACCCCTGCCCCTTCAACCACGACGCCAAACGGCTCTCGCCCATGCGCCGGATCGCGGAGGGCGTCGCGTATCGGGTGAGCAGTACCAGAGGTCCCCTGGTCGTCGCATAGTTGAACGCTCCCTCGAGCGACGGGAAGTAGCGAACCAGGATCGCGCGAAGCCGATTCACGGTGCGAGTGCGGTCGTGCACTAAATCCTCCCGACGCGAGGACAGCAGTCGCAACTCGGCGGTGAACTCGTCGGCCTGCCGCATCAGAGTCACGTCTCGCCTCGTTCGCACCTGATCCGCGATGATGACCGCGTCCTTCGCGTCCGTCTTCGCCTCGCCCCGGTAAGCGCCCGAGGCGTGATGTACGACTCGGCCCGAGATGTAGAACAGTGGCTGCGCGTGCGAGCTGAGCAGTGTTTGCAGTAGCCCTGTCCCGCCGTAGTTCAGGTCCGTCGCCCAGGCGACGTCGGTGCCGCCCGGCAGCGATGCGACGTCGCCCATCAGGGTCAGGATCGCCGTTTCTCGGTTCTTGAACCGTTGCGAGAGCAGCTTGGTTCCGTTGGTGTCGATGACGACGCAGTGGTGTTCGGTCTTGCCGGCGTCGATACCGGCCCAGAGTTGTGGCATGCAGGGTCCTTCCGTTGAGGGGTGCGGTGCGCCGTGAACGACCGTGCCGGCATGTCCTTACGGGGCGATCTGGTCGCGTGTCTCAATGAGCGGTCCTGCCGTTGCGGGGTCCCGGGCGGCTCATCATGGCGTGCCATCAGGCGGCTGAAGGCGGTCAGCCATACCCGGGACCCCTGGCGCGTTCCGGAGCCTACAACTGCCCCGGATCCACGGAAATAACGGTAAGGAAGGCGGTTCTCCGCCTTAGCAACCGAAGGGCGCAGTGCAACCCGGAGGGCGGCGGTGGAGGGAGTTTCGGCGCGAAATAAGGGAGCGCAGCGACCGCGTGCCGAAAGTCTCGGAGGAGCCGGTGGCGCAGCCACTTGAACGGAGCCCGTAGGTAGCTACGAGCGCAGCGAAGCGGAGGGAGCCGCCGAAGGCTTCACGGCAAAGAAGCGTGAGCTCAACGGGCGAACATCAGCGGCCGGCACCGCCGGCCGAACCTCTGGGCGGCGCTCCGTCGCCGCTGCGCGAGTGCAGCTCGCGCCCCCGGAACGGGGATGCCGGGGACCCTTCTATGGCTTCGAGTCAAGACCCAACACGCGATGAAGCGGTCGGTCGTCGTCTCGGCCTGAGACCCCACGGCGCCGGTCAGGGAGTCGA
>NZ_PSUZ01000025.1:0-56643 GCF_002932095.1 Rathayibacter sp. AY1G1 | reverse complement strand
GACGCGCTTCTCGACGCTCTGTTCGAGCAGTCGGCGGGCGGCGTCGGCGGCGTCGTCAGGGTTCCTCGTGTGGTCGCTCATGCGGAAAGGCTAGCCGCCACCACCGTCATCCGGAAGGCGCGGATTTGACGTCTCGGCTTCGGCTTCTCCGGCCGAGACGGTCGGGTTCCCTTCGGACCCAGTGCTGCACCTGCGCTGCGCTCTGGGTGAGTAGCTTTTCGGAGCAAGCTATAAACTTAAGTGCCGTAACCCGCTTCTCGTCCTTCCGCTGCGCGGCGATCCTCGGCATACTTGCCGTATGGTCCCCGCCAGTTGGCGGGTTCGCTGCGCTGGGCCCCGAAGGGATGGTGACGCTCGTGTCCGAGTCGAGTGAGCACCGTCTGTTCGGTCGCAAGCGACGTGCGAACGCGGGTGGCGAGTCTCGCCGCGAGAAGCGGTACGTCGTCATGGTCACGCCCGAGGAGGATGCGCAGCTTCGGGCTCGGGCAATCGTGCGTGAGGTGACGGTGCCGCGGTTGCTGTTCGAGTCCGCGACGGCCGAGGATGCGGTCATCACTGATGCGGAGTTCAAGTCGGTTGCCGCGGATCTGATGAACATTCGCAGCACGATGGGGTACGTCTCGAACAACCTCAACCAGCTCGCCCGGTTCGCGAACACGGAGAGCCGATTCCCCGACGAGGCGGAAGCGGCGATCGCTGAGTACCGCGCGGTTGTGTCGGAGTATCGGGCGGCGATGAAGAGGCTGGCCGGCGCGTGATCCCGAACGTGACCCGGGGTGGGCGCATGTCCGGACTGATGACCTACTTGCAGGGTGAGGGTCGGGCGAACGAGCACGAGGAGCCGCACTTGGTCGCTGGTAACGGCGCGGTCATGGCGGAGTACGGCTACGGCGAGTTGGACCGCGCAGCAGCCCTCGCGATCGCTGCCGATCTGGACGAGCCGCGCCGCGTCTTCGGAACGTCGGTCACCCGCGTCAAGGAGGTCACGGATCCGGAGACGGGTGTGACGTCGAAGGAGCGTGTCGACGCTGACGTGTGGCACTGCTCGCTCTCGATCAGCGCGGAGGAGGGCCAGCTTTCGGATGAGAAGTGGGCCGAGATCTCCGAGCGGTTCGTGGAGCGGATGGGGTTCGCCGGCGCCGACATTGGCAAGGCCGATTGCCGGTGGGTCGCGGTGCGTCATGGCCTGTCGAAGAACGGCAACGACCACGTGCACATCGCCGTGTCGTTGGTGCGCGAGGACGGCACGAAGGCGTCTGTCCATCACGACTTCTCGAAGGCGCAGACGATCACCCGGGAGCTCGAGCGGGAGTTCGAGTTGCAGCCGCTGCATGAGTCCGAGCGCGCAGGTGCGCAGCGCGGCGAGAAGCCGGCCGAGCGCGAGTCTGCATCGCGCCGCGGCGCGACCGAGGTCGACGCGAAGCGGTTGGAGCGGAGCCTTCGAGCTGCGGCTACCGCGTCGCAGTACGAGGGCGAGTTCGTGCGTCGGATGCGCCGCGAGGGCATCCTGATCCGTCCGCGGTTCGCGGTCGGACGTGACGACGTCGTGGTCGGCTACTCCGTGGCGCTGCGTCCGGAGAAGGGACAGCCCGTCGTCTGGCACGGAGGTGGCAGGATCGCCCGCGACCTGACGCTCCCGGAGCTGCGGAAGGGATGGCCGGACCGTCCTGAGTCCGCGACCGAAGCGGTGCAGGAATGGCGCGCGACGTCGAAGAATCCGTGGCAGTACCGGCCGGTGAGCCCGGGGCGCGAGGAGAGCGAGATGTCTCCGAAGTTCTTCGCCATGTACGCCGAGGACATGCGCCGGCTGCACGACTACATCGCCTCAGTCGACCCGTCCGATAAGGCCACCTGGGCGCACGTCGCCCGCGAGACGTCGGGTGCGTACGCGGCGTGGTCGCGGCGCCTGGAACCGACGCCGGGACCGTTGGCCGAGGCGTCGCGGACGCTGGCCCGGTCCGCGCAGCTGCGAGCGGGCGAGTCGCGGCCGCGACCTGTCGCGATGCCGTCGATGGCGACGACCGCCGCGCTGATCCTGGTGCAGGCCAAGCGAGGCCAGAACGCGGCCGCGGAGGCTCTTCTGTTGAAGCGGCTCGCGCAGACCACCGCATCGATCTTCCGCGCCGCGAAGGCGGTCGGGGACCTGCACCGGTCGCAGGAGCTCGCGCGGATGATGACGCAGCGCCTGACCGTCGTCCGCGACGGCTACACCGCTCAGATCACCGCCAACCAGGTCGCCGCGCTCGCCCCGGAGCAGCAGGCCGCGAAGCAGCGCGCCGACCTCGCCGCGGGTCGCGGCGGGCCGGTACCCACGCGCTTGACTCCCGCGACGGAGCCGGCGGTACAGGTGCCGACCACGAAGACTCCCGGCACGCGTGAGCGCGACGGTTTCGAGAGATAGCGAGAGGGGACAGAGCTATGAGCGATGGGGACAGCGTTGAGGATGAGGTCGGACAGTCGGCGAGGGTCGCGCTGACCGTCGCGCTCCAGCTGGGCGACAAGTTCGCCCGCCTGCGGGAGGACTTGGCGCGTGAAGCGCTGCGCAAGAGCGAGGCCGACGCGCGCGCTCTCGCCGCTCGGTTCTCCGCCGAGCGCGACGTCGCGCGTGCGCAGATCGCCGTTGTGGACCGGCCCGACTGGTGGCAGCGCACCGAGTTGCAGCAGGTCGCTGACGTCCTCTCCACGGCGCAGCAGTGGAAGGACCTCGACCCTGTGGCCGAACGTGCCACACAGACCATCGCGCGTGAAGTCCAGGACCGCTACGGCGTCGACGTCGCCGATATCGCGGACAAGCTGCGCGGCGACCAGCCGGCCGACTTTTCCGCTGAGAAGGCCCTCGCCGTCGTCGCAGCCGCTGAGGCCACCGATCGGGTACCCGAGTCCGGCTCTGCGGACCCGCTGAACGAGGTGAAGGCCCTGGCCGGCCATGACGCGGCGGTGGACGCTGCGATCGCTGAGAAGTTCCCGCAGCTCCTCACCGAGGACCAGCGCGCGGCCGTCGACGGAGGACGGGCGGAGAGCGTCGAGACAACCGTCGAAGCCGCAGCCGTCGCCGGGATGATGGACGCCGACCAGCGCCGCGCCGACGCCACGCGGGACGGGCCGACCACGCCGACCGACCAGGGCGGAGCGGAGAACGGTCAAGAGAACATCGATCAGGCGGCCGCGCTCGAGCTGCACGCGCGCGAGTACGAGGTGCAGGCCGAGGAGGGCGGAACCGCCGAGCAGACGCCCGACCAGCTGCGTGCGCTCGCGGACGACGCGCGCGCTCAGGCGCAGCTCTACCGGGACGGCGCCGGTGCGCAGACCGCCGCCGACAACACCGCAGCCTCCGAGCTCGCCGCCGCCGGTGGAGACCTCAACCAGTCCATCGCGGCCGACGTCGAGGCCGGGCGTCTCGATCAGTTCGCGGCCGACGCGGAAGCCGCTCGGCTCGGCAGGTTCGATAACAACTACCAACTGGCTCTCGACAGCGGCGACGTTGACGAGAACGTCGACTTCCTGCTGAGCGAGGCAGACCGGTTCGATCGCGAGGCGGATGCCGGCGGAACAGCGACGCTGACCCCGGAACAGCTGCGCTCCGACGCTGCGGAGAACCGCGACGAGGCCGCCTACTTCCGCAACGAGCCCTTGCCCTCCCAGAGTGATCGTTCCGCTGACACCGTTCCGGTCGGCGCCGAGGGGCGGGCAGATGCGCTGCGCTCCGAGAGCCAGCTGTCGTACGACAGCGCCGCTCGTCGCACGGCCTCCGCGAACGAGATGAAGGCCCACGGGATCCCGCAGGACGTCATCGACGTGCGCATGCGCGCCGACGTCGCCCAGGGCCGGCCAGCGAGCGAAGCTGTCGCACAGTCCGGACGTGTGAACGTGCCGAAGACCAGCCGTGGTCGTTCAGCTGCGCGATCACCGGAGCGCAGCGAGCAGGCGCGCTAGTTACTGTCGGCGATCCAGTCGACGGCGTCTCGATGACTGAACCGTCGGCCGCAGTGGCGGTGTGAGAGCGTGGCTGGCATGACGGCGATGATTCCGAGTGAGTACCGCGCGACTCTGGACGAGTTGAAGCGGCACGTGCACGCTGCTCGCTTCCAGGCACAGCGGAAGGTGAACACGGAGCTGTTGCGACTGTGGTGGCAGATCGGGTCGACGATTCTCGAGCGTCAGCAGCGGGAGCCGTGGGGGAGCAGCGTCCTCGAGCGACTCGCCGAGGATTTGCGGGCGGAGTTCCCCTCAATGAAGGGGTTCTCCCGTGCGAACCTGTTCTACATGCGTCGCTTCGCGGCGGCATGGCCGGACGAGGACGCCATTGTCCAACGACCCGTTGGACAATTGCCGTGGGGTCACATCACCGAGCTGCTCGACAAGCTCGACGACCAGGAGTTGCGCGAGTGGTACGCAGCGAAGGACGTCGCTCATGGTTGGAGCCGGCCGGTCCTCGGGCACCAGATCAAGACTCGGCTGCACGAGCGAGAAGCTGCAGCGCCGAGCAACTATGCCGGCACTCTCGCGCCGGTCGACTCTGCACTCGCTCAGCAGATCACTCGTGATCCGTACGCGCTGGACTTCCTCGCGATCGACAGCGACGCCACGGAGCGTGAGCTGGAGGAGCGCATGGTCGTCCGTATCGCGGACACCCTCCGCGAGCTCGGGCCAGGGTTCGCGTTCGTCGGCCGACAGGTGCACTTCGAGGTCGACGGCGACGACTTCTTCGTCGACCTCCTGTTCTTCCATGTCGACCAGCTCCGCTACATCGTCGTCGAGCTGAAGACCACGAAGTTCGATCCGCGAGATGCAGGACAGCTCGGCTTCTATGTCGCCCTGGTTGACGACAAGTTGCGCGTCCTCGGCAAGCATGAACCGACAGTCGGGATCCTCGTCGTCACTGACAAGAACGACGCCGTCGTCCGCTACGCCCTGGCCTCCACCACCCAGCCGGTCGCGGTCAGCCGCTACGAGCTCTCCGAGGAAGCCCAAGCAGCGCTGCCCGATGAGGCCTCCATCGTCGACGCCTTCACCAGGGATGTAGCAAGTCCCGACATTGAGTAGCACGCTGAGGAGCGCAGAAGTCGATCCGGGCTTTGGGATCGGGAGCGCTTCAGGCTCTGTTCCCCGCCGAGGGTACTCAATCACGCCAGCAGGTGTGACCAGGGTCGAACTAACCCCGAGGTGCAGCTGCTGATGACCCGACCGGCCCTTTCCCACTATGCGCAATATCCGATAATCGACGTTATGTCAGTTTGTTCGCACACACCCCGCTCGACGGGCTCCGAGGTGTGGTTGCACACGAGCTTCGGAACCCGTCGGAGTCCCGCCGGCTAGGCGCCGGGTGCGAGGCCGAGCTGCGTGAGGATGCCGAGCTCGTCGCTGCTTCCCCAGCGCTCGGCGAGTTTGCCGTCGACGAAGGTGCTGATCTGCATGCCGCGGATCTTCACGGACTTGCCCGTCGGCGCGTGGCCCTGGAACACACCGGTCTGCGTGCCGGTCAGCGTGTAGGCGAACGCGACACTGTCGTCGTCCGCGACGAGCTTCTCGACCTCGAGTGCCATGTCGGGGAACGCGGTTCGCAGGTCGCCGAAGAACGCGGCGTATCCCTCTGGACCGGGTGCCTGGCCGGGCGCCGGGTCGTGATCGACCGAGTCGGGCGCGACGAGTGCGTCGAACGCGGCGAAGTCGCCGGCGTTGACCGCCTCACCGAAGGCCTGCTGGGAGGCGATGTTCTGCTCGCGAGTCATGTGCTGTCACCTGTTCTGCACCGGTCCGGTGCCTCGAGGAGTGGTGCGGGTCGTCAGCGACGGTACGCAAGCCCGTCGAAGGCGGTATAGGGCTTGCGCGCTCCCCCGGGCGCTTCCCACTGCCGCTTCTCATAGGCGAGATTATGTCAGTTTTCGAGCTGGAAAGGCCTCGTTGTCCCGTCGTGGCGGTGCGTCAGCATCGTGGGTCCCGCGGTCGTGGTCGGCTGGGACCTCCTGCGGGCTCATACCGCGCACAACAACGACCTGAGCCTGCACGCCCACGAAGTATCGATCGGGGAAGTACAGCCTGCCCGCTGGATCGGTCATTTTGAAGGAGGCGATGCTGGCGCCTTCGACGTATTGCGCGACGCATGGGACGACGATGACTACTTCTTCGCCTGGGTCGGTGTCCGTTATCGGAACCTGCAGTGGTGTCGTGATCAGTCCAGCTCCGGACGCGATGCCTACCCGGGTCAATCGCCTATCGCGCCATGGCACGCTGCCAACGTTCTGAAGTGTCCACGTCTTGGTGAAGCGCTGGCCGGGAGCCATCAATGTGCCGTCCGCAACGGTCTCCTCGAGGAAGATGCTCTCATCGAGGGCGTTGGCAGCTGGAGACGGCGTGGTGGTTGTTGTCACGCGCAGCAGACGCAGTCGTCTCTTCTCCATGAGCACAGACTCGTACCGGGCGATCAGGAGGCCCTGTGTGTCGAGGATGTCTTCAAGCAGGAGAACCACCAATTCTGAGGGAATGTCACGGCCTTCCTCGGCCGCGCTCACTGTCCGCCGATCTCGCGCGATCCGCCGCGCGAGCTCCGCTGCAGACAGGCCACGTTTCTCCCGCCAAAATCTCAGCTCATCGCCGAACTGCTGCCGTTGAGTGTCATGGCGACCCGGAGGACGGCGTTCTCGTGGCATTTTTTGCCAATCTGCGTTGGGGGGTGTTCGCCCACAACGTACCGGCCCGGGCACCCTCGTCTCACTACCAATTTGGTGGGCATGAGCGAGGGAGAAGGCACCATGAGTGGAACGATTCTGGCGCGGCGGCCAGCTGGACAGAGCGGTTCGCCGGCTACTCGCCGACGCGGGATCATGGGGGCGGTCGCGGCGCTGTTCGCGGTCCTTCTGACCCTGACGTTGGCGACGCCCGCGCAGGCGCTGTCGGGGTCCGGGTACAACAACACGCTGCCGTACCAGCAGGGGTGCGGTCGCGGGGCGTACGCCATCTCGTCCAAGGCGATCCTCGGCGGCACGGTGAGCATGGTCTACTCGCCGACCTGCCAGACGAACTGGCTCGAGTGGTACGGCCCGAACCGCTTCACGAGTAAGAAGATGTACCAGCCGGTTCAGACGGCCGCCGAGAACGACACTGCCGGCTGGTCGTACTCTCGCCAGGTCTACGCCCCGGGCGCGACTGTCGCTCGAGGAGAGATCTACGTGTGGGTCGACAACACCGGACGCAACGGCTCGCAGGCCTGGTCCGTGCGGTGCGGATCGACGTGCGAGTGGGTCCAGTTCAACTGATCAGAGCATGCTGCAAGCAGCCCCCGTCGACGAGCTCGGCGGGGGCCGCTTACGTTTTGAGTCGGATGCCGAGCTGAACGCATCGGCCTTACACAGAGGTCGTGTCTAGCGAGGGGCGGGTTCAACAGCAGCTGCCTCCTGGTGGTGCTGGCTACTCGCCGGGGGTTCGTGCGAGGTAGCGCCCATTCGTCCGAGCCGTCTAGGCGCTGCTTGCAGCACTGACCAGAGACGCGAACGAGCGGCTTGAACTATGGCTGATTATCGGGATCGAACATCCCGTCGGGTGGTGACTCGTAGGGCAACGGCTCCCCCGGGAGATTCTCGTCTGTCGCGCCCGTGAACGGTCCTTCTGTAGACAGCAGGGCGGCCATGTGTGGCTCGGCGTGATTGATCCACCAGGCGCTGATTCCGAGTCCTGCGTCGAGGCGGGATGCTTCCCAGCTGCGCCAGAGCGCTTCGATGCGTTGCACGGCTTCATCGATGGTCCACCAGTCGGCGCGCCAGCGTCCGGTGCCCTGGCCTTTGGCGGAGACGCGGCGGCGGTACGTGTAGCGCCAGTACTTCCGCAGCCACTCGTCCGCGGAGCCGTAGACGAGGGTCGGGGCGGAGTCCTCGTCGAACGAGCGCTGCACGGCCGCTTCGGCGCGGGTCTGCATCAGCTCGACCCGCTCGGGCGTCAGTGCTCGTTCCAAAGCTTCCTTCGTCATCCCGGCGATGATCCCGGTGATGACGTCCGCGACCTCTCTCGCGGCGATCGCGTCGACGTCGAACGCGCCGAGCAGCGACGCAGCCGCGGTGTCGCTGTCCCCGTCGACGGCGGCTGAGAGGCCCGCAGCTTCCTGCACGTCTCCGCCCGCGAGCGGATCGTCGTCAGTCACGCTGCGCCTCCGTCCGCGTCGCGTCCTCGTTCTCCATCAGAGCCCGCATCGAGGCGGCGAGGTCGATCGCCGGAGCCGGCTCGACGCTCGCCACGACCGGCTCGGCGCTGGTCACGACCGGCTGCGCGGCCGTCGCTACGACAGGAGCCGGCTCGGCGTCGTGTACCGGCGCGGTCGCGGGGTCGTGGGCGGCGATGGAGGCTTTGATCGCTGCGACCTTCTCCTTCGTGCCCTCGTACCAGGGAACGGTGCGCAGCAGCGCGGCCCTGGAGCCGGTGGAGAGCATCACGGCGCGGCCGCGGGGCATCGCTCCGAGCTCGTCCACGGTCAGGATCCGTTCGCGCTTCAAGGCGGTCGAGGTCGAGCGGACGCCCTTGTTGTAGCTGGCGGAGGTCGTTTCGCGGTCGTAGTCACCGACGAGCTCGGAGACGTTCTGAAGGAAGTCGTTCTCCTTGACGCTGCCGAGGTAGAGGAACGCGTTTGACGCGCTCCACAGCTTCAACATGCCCTCCTTGCCGAACACGGCGACGCCCTGCGACCAGGACTGGAACACCGACATGATCGGGATCCCGCGGGAGCCGAAGTGCGAGTACAGGTCCGGGAGGTCCCGCCACCTGCACACGTTCGCGGCCTCATCGAGGATCCCGACGAGCGGCGTGCGGAGCCGTCCGCCGGGCGAGGTGTCGGCGAGGTCGGTCGCCGCCTCGAGAGTGGCGGCGGTGAGCGCGGTGACGAGGGGCCCGGCGGTGCCGGCGCCCTCCTTCGACAGGGAGTAGAGCGTGCCGGAGCCGCGAACGAACTCTGCCGCGTCGAACTGCGCCCGCGGGTCGGCGGTGCCGCGGGGGTTCACCCAGTCCGCGACCTGCGTGTTCTTCAAGCACGCCGCCATCTCCTGCGCGGTCGAGTAGACCGACCCGCGCAGCTTCTCGGTGGACTGGATGATCCCGAGCACCGCGTCGCCGGTCATCGGGTATCCGCCGGAGCGCAGCAGTCGTACGGGCTCCTCGTTGGTGACGTCGGTGAGCCACGCGAACACCTGGCTGATCGACTTCTGCCCGACCGCTGCGGCGAGCAGCATGCCGGCGAGGAGGTTCTGTCCGGCGCCGTCGAAGAAGGCGTCCGTTTTCGCGTCCGTCGCTCGGGATCCGGAGGCGAAGTACTGCGCGAGTTTCGCGGCGCGTACATCGTCGGTGACGTAGGACAGCGGGTTCCACCACCAGATCGGGTCCTCGCGGGCGACGCGCTGCGGGTCGAACACCCACACGGGTCCGTCCTTCTCGCGGACGTCACGGGTCGCGTCGAGCACGTCGCGCTTGTTCGAGGTCGTGACGACTGCGCCCGGGGCGGCGATGATCGCCGGGATGACCAGCGACGTCGACTTCCCGACGCGGGGGCCGGCGACGACGGTGATCATGTCCTCGAACGAGGCGTAAAGCATCTTCCCCGTCGACACGAGCCGCCCCACTGGCACGCCGGGCGAGCCGTCAACACCCAGGCGCTTGGACTTCTTCATCGCCTCCTTGCTCAGCATCGGCGCCAAGTCTCGTTCGGTCGCCATGTAGCGGGCAGCCCGGTCGACGTTCGCGCGACCCTTGCGGCCGAGTGCCCTCATCCAGAAAAACCACAGAGCGACGAGGACGATGACGCCGCCGCCGGCCGCGGCGATCATCGTCGCGGACGAGGACCAGGTGACCGTGCCGCGGGCAAGCCCCGATAGGATCTCGAACGGGTCCGAGGGCAAGCCCTCGTTCACTCCGTCGAGCTTGGAACCGACCGCGACGGCCACCCAGACGATGCCGATCGCAGCAATCGCCACGAGGGCTGCGCCGAGCATCAGGGCGTCGTTATTGGCCTTGCCAGGCTCGCGGCGGCGGTTGTTGGCGGTGGCGCTCATGCGGACTCCTCCGTGTAGATCGGGACGGCCCACCGCGGGGTGCAGTCGTCGGCGGGTGCTTGGTGCGAGGTCCCCCAGGAGAGGACCGCGAGGCCCCGCTCCGCGAAGGAGACGGGGAGGTCGGTCGCGTGGAAGCCGTGCTCCCCCGGGGCGGACCGCTGGCAGGTCCAGCGGTAGCCCTCGAAGGCGAGCGTCGACGGGCAGCTCACGCGATCACCCGGTCCCACTGGTCCCAGGCGACGAAGCTCGCCATGAGCCCGACGCCGGTCCAGCAGAGGGTGAGCAGGAACCGATCGCGGTCCGCCGTCCGCTGACGGGCTCGGAGCGCGCTGATGATCGCGGCCCCGCCGGCGCCGGCCGCGACGCAGCTCGCGCCGAGAGCGACGAGGACGCTCACGGCAGGATCTCGACGTTCACGGGATCGGTGGGCAGTGGCTCCGCTGCGCGGCCGGCGCGGGAGGTCGCGTGCCAGAGCTTGTTGGTGTCGTTGACCTCCTTCTCTGCTGCGGTCAGCTCGACGCGCACCGGGATACCGGGACGTCCGCCGACCTTGATCAGGAAGCGGCCGCGGCCGGGAGGCTCGGACTCGTGCCCGGACACGGGGTCCCAGGCGGGCGGGTCCTGCCAGGAGGTGAGCATCCCCTGTTCCGCGATCGACATCGGCACCGCCGAGGTCAGCAGCGGCATCTCAGCACCGGGGAGGCCGCCGCAGATGACCATGCCGGAGCGTTCCACGAAGCCCTTCGCCTTCATCTGATCCTCCGAGGAGGCCAGTGCGAGGAGGTCGGACATGGTGTGGCTGATCATCGCCAGGCCCACGCCGCGGGCGCGGTTCAGGCGGGTGAGCGCGTCGACGCGATCGACCATGCCCTTACCCGCGCGCAGCGCCCGCCACAGCTCGTCCAGGATCACGAAGTAGTGCCGCTGCGGTTCGAGCTCCGCGTCCGCGAGGGCGGCCGCGACGTTGACGGTCCCGAAGCCGGCGGACCAGCAGGCGAGGAGGATTGCGGCCTGGAGGTCGCCTTCGGAGTCGTCGATCGAGGACACGTCGTAGACGACGGGCCAGTCCCGGCGCATCGGCGTGGTCGTCTGCTTCGAGAACACCTCGCCCAGGCGTCCACCGGTGGTGAGGCCGATGAGGGAGGCTTCGAGGTTCTCGGTGACGTCCTTGTACTTCTTGATGTTGCCGCGGTCCAACGCGACCTGACGAACCTCGTCCGGCGCCTCCTGGATCACGCGCAGCAGGTCCGCGAGGACCGGCACGCCCTGGTGGTGCTCGTCCAGGTACTTCAGCGCCCGGTCGATGATCGTCTCTTCCCGGTCGCTCGGCGGCTGGGAGCGGAGGATCGTCAGCAGCGCGGCGACCATCGTGTGCCGGCGGCCGTGGGCGTCCGCGAGGACCTGGTGCGCGAGTCGCTGCACCTTCGCGGCGTGCTTGCGGAGCCGACCGACCTCCGCGATCGTCGCCGCAGTGTCGTCGGAGACGCCGAGCGCGTCAACCTGGTGCGCGAGCGCGTCGGCCCGCTCGAGCGAGCGGTCGGCCTCATCGCGCAGGCGCTGCGCCGCCTCCGACGCTTCGCCGGGATCGAGGATGTTCAGGTAACCGCGGCCGCGGCCGAGAGGGATCACTTGCCCGTCGAGGGCTTCGATCAGATCCACGTAGTCCGGCTTCAAGTCGCCCAGCACGAGCGGGATCGTGCCGTACCCGGCGAGGCCGGCGGCCATGCGGCGGGTCAGCGAGGACTTCCCCAGGCCGGGCTTGCCGAGCACGAACATCGAGGGGTTGCTGATGAGATTCGCGCGCTGGAACCAGCTGATCGGGTCGCAGCAGACGGAGGCGCCGGTAGAGAGGTTCTTCCCTAGCGGCACCCCGATCATCGGCGTACCCGTCCCGACCGAGAACGGGTACAGCCCGCACACCTGCACGGTCGTCCCGCGGAACTCATCAGCGGCCGTGACGTTGACGGCTTCACCACCGCCGCGCCCGAGCCATCCGCGGATGCTCGGGCGCAGAGGACGGCGCAGCGCCGTCCCCTGGCTCTTCTTCTTCCCGCCGTGCGGGATCTCGATCTTCTTCCCCTCTCGGCGTCGGGTGCGCGGGGTGGTGCGCTCTCTGGTGAGCGTCGGGCGCTGAGCGACCGCTGCTACCGGGGCCGGAGCTTCGCCCTGCCCGCGCGCAGCCCGCCGCGAGGGTGCCGTCGTGTCGGTGCCGGGCTCTGCCGAGGACGACACGGCACCGGTGGGCAGGCCGTCGTCGGTCAGCTCCTCCCCCGTCGTATCGCCGTGGGCGGCGGTGACCGCTCCGTCGGGCAGGACGTCCTCGCCGGGTTCGAGCTCGTTGTCGCTGTTCGAGGAGAACAGGCGGGTGATCAGGCTCACAGGGACTCCCTCACTTCAGTGGGCAGGCGCAGGTGACGCGGGAGCACGAGCCCCAGCGGCAGACCAGCAGCGAAAACGGTCTCCTGCGACCCGAACGCCGGCCGCACCCGAAGACGCGCCGCAGCGGTCAGCGAGTCGATCGCCGCGCGCGCGTCCGCCTCGTGCACAGCGTCGGTGGTCGTCGCGGTGACGATCAGGCCGAAGTTGAGCAGGCCAGCCCCGGAGGCCTCCTCCGCCGCGGTCGCCTGGGCGGAGCGGGTGGAGAGGGTCGAGCGGGCGGTGGGCTTGGTCGACGCGGAGTTGTTGAACTGCGCCGCGTTCAGGTCCGCCTCCACGATCGCCGCGGCGCGGGCGGGGTCGATGGGGCGGTAGAGCAGGGTGACGCGCTTGCGGGCGACGTCGCGGTGCGGAGCCAGCAGGCGCGCGAGGATCCCCGACTGCACGACTCCGCGCGGCGGGGAGGTCATCGTCCACGACGTCGACACGGCACCGTCGTGCCGGTACGACTCCCACCGGGACTCAGCGGCCGCGGGGCCGACGTCCGTCCAGGACAGCTCGGGCACGTCACCCGAGGCGCGGGCCTCATCGATCAGGACGGCGGCGGCGGGGTCGTAGGCGATCCGGATCACCTCGCACAGCTCCTGAGCACCGAGCGGCCGTGCAGCGCCGGCCCCTGTCGCGGCAAGGCTCGTCGTCAGGCCGGGCAGGCGGGCGGCGAGGTCGGCGGCGACCTCCTTCGCGTTGCGGCGCTTCCCGCCGATGCGAGACAAGGAGGAGAAGGTGATCGCGACGTAGGCGCGGATCGTGGCCGACCCGACCGGGTAGCTGCTCACGACCTCCGAGAGCATCGCTCGAGCGAACTCCGGCGCATCCGGGTCCATCGACCCCTCGACCTCCGAGCGCAGGCGCGTACCGGTGTCGGGGGCCGTCTCGACGGTGACGGAGGCTGCCTCGATGCCAGGCTCGTCTCCGAGGTTGGAAAGCCAGATCCCGTACTCCGCGACCTGGTTGTTGACCTGCTCCTGATCCACCAGCGCGGCGCCGTCGGGCTCCGTGGCGATCACGACGGTGTAGTGCTTGGTCGAGGGGACGTGCACGAGAGCGAACCGGCGCCCATGCGAGTCCTCGTGCTCTGAAAGCTGCGACGCCGCGGCCAGTCCGGGGAGCTGGAACGTGCCCCACTTCGCTCGACCCGCGGGACCGGAACGGTAGACGTTCGCTCCCTTGGCCTTCGTCCGCATCCAGTTCACGCGATTCACCGTCCTTCCGAGGGCGCTCTGCCCGTGCTTGTCCTTCACTGAAACCGTCAGCAAGATCCCGCCGAAGATCGCGGCGACGATCAGCGCGGCCCCGAGGCCGGAGAACATCGACGCGATGATCGAGGAGAGGATGCCGACGAACAGCACGCCCGTGGCGAGCTGTCCGAGGCCGCCGAGTCCCGCAGTCTGCGGGCGACGCCAATTGCCGTACGTGCGCGGCGCCTCAGCGCTGCGCGTGGGAGTCGTGGTGCTCATCACTTCCCGCTTCCGTTGCCGCCAGTGGCGTCGTCCGTGGCGGCCTTGACCGCCCCTGCTGCGTGCTTCGCGCCTTCGGCGGCCTTCCCTGCCACCGCAAGGCCGACACCGATCGGGCCTCCTGCCGCGGCTGCGGCACCACCGCCTGCCGCCGCACCGCCCGCTGCCGCACCACCGCCGGCCGCAGCTCCGCCAGCTGCGCCACCGCCTGCTGCTGCGCCGCCGCCTGCACCGGAGGCGGCCGGAGTCGCAGCGGGTGACCCCTTGCTGCCTGCGGAGGCGCTACTGCCGGACGGTGCGGAGCCGAAGCCACCGCCGCCGGGCGTTCCTCCGCCCCCGCCGCTGTCGCCTCCGCTGCGCGAGCGGATCGCTCCGCTGGCAATCTCCGCCGCTCCACCAGCCGCGGCCGCACCGAGCAGGAGGCCGCCCCCGCCCCCGCCCCCGCCCACCGAGGCGACAGCGGGGACGAGGAAGCGCATCAGCGCGGGCAGGGCCACGAGCGCGATGAGCATCAGCGCGAGGCCCGTGACGATCTGGAACAGCCCGGTGCCGTCCGACTTGAACAGATCAGTGCCGGTCATTCGGAACGCGATCGCGTAGACGATTGCCGCGGCTGGCTTGTAGAGGATGAAGGCGAGGGTCCAGGCCATCGTCTTCTTGAACCACTGCTGCCCGATTTCCGTATTGGTCGCGGCCGCGGCGATCGGGAAGATGCCGGCGAGGACGACGAGCATCGCGCCGCGGAACACCATGAGCGCGATCTGAACGTAGGTCATGAGCACGGCGAGGATGCCGAGGAGGAACAAGCCGATGAGGCCGATACCCGACGTTGCGGTCAGCGAAATCATCGCGAAGATGTTCGTGCCGAAGCAGTTGCTCTCACCGTTGGTGACGTCGCAGTCGGTGGAGTTGTTGAGGATCCAGATCGAGAAGGCATCGCCTGCCTGCGTGGCGAGACGGATCACGACGAGTCCCGCGCCGGCGACGGCGATCAGCGTCAGTACCGACCGGGCGAGGGTGCGCAACTCGCCCGCGCGCTGCGTCCACACCATGCGGCCGGCGGCGACGAGGATCGACAGGATCGCGAGTCCTCCGGCGTACCACTCGAGCTGCCCTTGCACCCAGCCGACGACGCTCGAAGATTCGTTGAGGTGCAGCGCCAGGGGTAGGAACCCCGTGACGAGCGCTGAGGCGGAGGAGAGCAGGAAGACGGCGAAGATGATGACGCCGATGCGTCCCATGTGCGCCTCGCCGTCGCCGTGGCGGCGACGGGTGCTCATCATGACGCCGGCGATGATGAGCGACATGACCGCGAGGCCCGCCGCGACCCACGTCACATAGCCGAGGATCGTCTCGAACGCCTCAGGCAGGGGCGGTGTGCCGCCGCCGTTAACGCCGCCTCCCCGGTCGACGACAGTCACCGGGGAGGGAACGTTCACCCAGAGGGTGCCGAGCGAGACAACCGCTTTGCCGAAGCCCTCCAGGATGTTGTTGACGAACTGCTGCAGAGCGTCGTTCGACGCCTGCGATACGACGTTGCCGATGCCTTCTCCGGTCCAGCAGAGAACGTCGACGACGGAGCACGGCTCTTTGTCGGGGACTGGGGTCATGTGGTGCCGCTCCAAGGGAGGTAGCCGCCGAGGCTCTGCAGAGCGACCGGGCGGAAGGTGGGGAGTCCGTCGTCGGTGAGCACGAACTTCCAGTCGCCCTCGGACCAGCTGAGGGCGTAGGGGAAGCTGATGAGACGTCCGTCGGAGATCTGGAAGGCGATGTCGATGGTGGCGTTCTGGCCGTCGTAGGCGAGGACTTTCACGCCGGCGATCTGGGAGCTCAGGCCGGTGTTGCTCTGAGTGGTCTCGCGGGCCAGCGCGGCGTCTCGACCGGGGCCGGGGACGGTGAGGCGTTCGGTGACGAGATCGCTCAGACGGCCGTCCGTCCCCATCGCCCAGAGATTCGCCACGGCGAAGGCTGCGCCCTCCACGGTGTGCGCGTAGCAGCTGCGGACTCCGTCGGCGTCGACGACGCCAGGCCCTGCATCCTCTGAGGAGGGCGCTGCCATGGTCCCGACGATGGTCCACTCCGCGTCGGGTGCGGCAGCGAGGCTGCCGCTCTCGTCGAGTCCAGGGAGGCCGCAGATGCTCGCAGCATCGGCGTCGAGCTCTGAGGCCTCGGAGGTGGGCGTTGCAGTGGTGGCGGGCGTGGCGGTGCGCTGCCCGCCACCACTGTCCAGGGACGTGACGGCGAGCAGGATCGCGGCCAGAACGAGGATTCCGAAGACGATCGCTCCGAAGATGAATCCTCGACTGGTGAACGGGTTGCGCTTCTCCGTGTCGCTCATGACGTCGTGCCTTTCGTTGGTGGTGCGGTCGGTTTCCTCCGGACGCTACGCGCCCATCAGGAAGCCGACGATCGTGAACGCGGCGGACACGATGATCACGCCGACGAGCAGGCGTCCGAGCCAGCCGCCGATCTCGCCGCCTTCGCCGCGGCGGGCGGAGACGGTCATGGTGACGCCGAGGATGATCAGGCCGACGACGGCGACGCCGAGGCCGACCCACTTGGCCCAGCCCATGACCGTGGTGAAGGCCTCGAACCCGGGGGGCATGCCCCCGGGGCCCGGATCCGGCACGACCGCGCCGAGCGCGCCCGCGGTGGTGAGGATGTCGGTCGTTGCTGCGAGCAGTGCAGACATGGTGTGCTCCGTTTCGTGGTGGGTGGTGCGGGGTGATCGGCGCCGCGGGTGCGACGTCGAAAGGGTCCGGTTATCCGGTGGTGAGGGGGCCGTCGGCGTAGGCGACGTCGAAGTGCAGGTGGTTCGGGGTGTCACCGAACTGGGTGATGTGCTGATACGTGGTCGAGCGGCACTGGATCTGGCCAGCGCGGGAGCCCTGGGGCACCTGTGGGTCCAGGACCGTCAGCAGTTGCAGCGCGTTCGCGTCGCAGCCGGTAGTGGCCGTGTCGTCGAAGGAGAAGAAGTCGACCGCGTTCCCGCCACCGTTCATCCAGTGCGAGGAGCCGGTGCCTGCGCCCAGGAGCGAGCCGGTGCACTGTCGGTTGAGGTCGGAGACGCCGACCTTCCCGAACGTGTTCAGCGCGATGGTGATGATCTGGAGGATGCGGACGTCGATGCCGCAGTTCTCCTTGGCGGTCCCGGCGGCCATGTCGCGGATCTGCTGCGCGTAGCGGTCCTCGAGCAGACGCAGGCGCCCCTCGTCCATCGCCGTCACGAGTGCGGCTGCGAGGGCCTGCGCGTCACCGGACACGGCGACGCATCCACGGATCGGCGCAGCCGTCGCAGGTGCGGTGCTGGCCGGCGTCGACGGAAGTTCGACCGGTACAACGTTCGTCGCGGGTGCGGTCGCGCTGCTGCCGAGGCCGTTGAGGTAGGTCATGATCGCCACGGCGTCGGCGCGGTACTTCGTGTAATGGTTCGGGTCGGCGTTGCGCTGGACCATGTTGATCGCGATGGAGGGCTCCATCGACTGCCAGCCCTCAACCGCCACGAGGCGGTCGTAGAAGAAGCCCGCCGAGATTGTCGGGTCCATGCGCTGCTCGACGGTGCCCCAGCTCGACTGCTGCTGGAACAGTCCGGTCGAGTCGGCAACTGACCCGTCCGGGTTGATCGCACCGTCCCCGTAGGCGATGTTCACCAGGGAGGACTCCCCGATCGCCGTCTGCACGCCCAGCGTCTGCCCGTCCGCGCCGAGCCCCTTCGCCGCTCCCGCGTTCACGATCAGTGCTGCATTCACGAGCTGGTCGTGCCCATAGGCGCCGACCTTCGCGTCCGCAGAGATCGCGGAGACGTTGACGGGTCCCCCGCCTGGCAGGCATGCCGCGGCAGCGGAACCGCCGAAGAACAGCACCCACAACAGCATCGCGACCGCCACGACGGGCACCATGACCGCCGCCAGCACCCCCAGTCCGCCCTTCTCCACTCGGCTACTCCGAGGCCAGAGGAGTGATCTGCTCAACGGACCAGGGAGTGCTCTCCGTGGTGCGGTGGACGTACACGGAGTACTCCCCCGCGTCAGTGGGGACGAGGATGCGCATCGTGAACGCGCCGTCACCGTCGCGGACGGTCGCAGCGCCCGTGAGACTCGTGCAGGGCACGTTCGCCGGGTCGACCGTCTCGTAGGCCACTGCTGCTCGCTGGCTCAAAAACGGGTAGAGCTCGCTGATCCAGGTGTCGTAACCGAGCGTTGGACGGCAGAACGCCATCACCGCTTCCGTCGCAATCGCGACGGCTGTGCTCATGAGAGACGGTTCTGGGGACGGCTCCGTGTCGACCGGTTGTACGCCCTCAGGGGTCGGCGTCGGCGATGAGAATCGGGTGTTGGGGAGAGGTGAGGCGGTCTGCGGTGACTCGGTCTCACGTGACGCCTCATCTGGCGAAGTCGGCGAGCAGCCGCTCACGAGGAGGGAGGCGATGAGGGCGAGCAAGACGGTCGAGTACCGAGACGAAGAAGCGGGCACACGTCAAAACTACCGATTTCGGTAGCTAATGCAACCCGGTTCGGTTACCGAAATGGGCTTATATCATCTTTGGTACATTCCAGGGGTGGCTAGACGACCGGCGCCGGGACCGACCGACTTTTCGCGACGCGTGGTCCGCGCGGTTGAGACGCTTCGCGATCGTGCACGGCTGACCAACACCGAACTCATCCGTGCTGCGGGCATCTCGGCGAACTACTTCTACATCCGTCTGCGCGGCGAAGCGCCGTTCACCACCAACGACATCGAGAAGCTCGCTGGAGCCTTCGGGGTCGAACCGTACGAAGTGCTGCAGCTCGCGTCTTCTCCGAACCCGGAAGACGGTGGCGGAGAGCTCACTGCTGAGCGCATCGACGGCAGGGAGTTCGCTCGACGACTCCGATTCCTCGCCGAAGGGCCGACGAGTGCGGATGCTCAGATCTTCACTCTCGACACCCTCGTTCAGTCCATCCGCGGTCGTGACATCAGCTTCGAGCCGAAGGACTGGGATGAGCTGCTTGAGCTGGAGGGCTCCACGCGGCTCCCGGTCGATCTGCTCGTCGGTCTCAGCGAGTTCTTCGGCGTCAGCTACGAGTACCTGACCGCAAGGCGTGAAGACGAAGCCAGCGAGCTCATCGAAGCGGAGATCCGCTTCCACCGGGCGCTACTGGCTACCGGAGCCACCTCGATCAGTGCTCGAGCGCTGGGGGGCATGAACGCGAAGCAGCTCGCCGCCGTGACCAAGGCGATTCTGTCGATCGAGCGAACTCCGAAGGAGGGCACTACCGAATGAGCACCACCCAGAGCAATGAAGCCCTGTGGTTCGAACACGCCGACGTCGCCGCACGCACGACGCAGACGTTCGAGGAGAACCGGTTCCAGGACGATCAGACCCTGGATGCCCTCCTCAAGCATGTCTCTGACCTGCACGGCAAACCGATCCACGTCGATGCCATCGACGACGATGACTGGCAGACGCTCACAGCTCTCTGGGTCGATTTTCCCGACGAGGCCCAGATTCTCTACCGCTCGACCGATACCCGGCTCTACCAGATGCACTGCATCCTGCACGAACTCGCTCATATCGCCCTCCGCCACCCCGGCTGCAACGTCCTCGGGGACGACTCTTCCGTCGCCTCCTATCGGGGGACGAACGGAGTCGTGCGCGGCCGGCTCCTGGAAGCAGGCGGCTTGGAGGACCTCGAGAACGTTGATGGGGACCGGCGCATCCTCGAAGGCGAAGCAGAGCACCTCGCCCATCTTCTTTCCCGCTCACTCCTGCGTCCTCGTTTCCGGGAGGACGAGGAGGTCTTCGGGTAGATGCAGGCTTTAGCCCTGATCGCTCTTGTGGTCCTCGCCGTCGTCTTCGTCGCCCGGATCCCCGCTGCTGTCTCCCAGCCCTCGAGCCGGTTGTCCTGGCTCGCGAGCGGAGTCGGCTCCCTCGCGCTCCTCACCCGAGTCCACCCCGGATTGGACCGGTTCCTCGGTGGCGAGAACTACATCAACCTCGCCCAGAACGTCCTGGCGACCACCGCGTTCTGGTTGGTCATGAGAGCAGCCCTCCTTCAGTCCCGCAGCACCCCGCGATTCTGGACGAGGAAGCTCATCCTCGCCGCCATGCTCGTGTCCTTCGTCGTGCCGTTCCTGTTCATCGCCGACAAGGAACCCACCTCGAAAACGTTCATCACCGAGCACATCTCCCAGACAGGTACCTGGCTTTACGCCAGCATCTATATGACGGCGATCCTCGCCATCTCGACGATGCTCCTGCTCGGTCTCCGTCGCAGAAAAGCGCGCTCCTACGGCTTCTTCGTCGCAGGCAGCAGCCTCGTCATCCTCGCCTGCATCGACGAGATCATCGTCTTGTCCCTCGACCACTTCGAGGTCACCGACCTCGGTTTCCGCGTCCTCCTGCGGAACGCGTTCGACTTCCTGTTTTACTGCGGCGTGATCCTCATCGTCACCGGAATCGCCTCATTCACACTGCAGAAGGCCATGCGCGAGGCGCGACTCAGTCGGCATGCACGGCGACTTCGGCGCCTCGCCGGCAGACTCGCGGTGATGCGGACTACGAACGGGTCAAGTCGCGTTCGAGACGAATCATCGATCGCGGTCGTATACGACCTGGTCATCGCGCTACGCGACTTCGAGAACGCTCACCGCGGCCGTCTGACACCAGCCGACGCTCGTCACGTTGCAGCGGCGGAGGCCATCGTTATGGAACAGCTCCCCTCCCCCGCGACCACAAGAGCTTGGACTCGATGAGCGCCCGGCAAGTCGGCGTGAGAGCTGTCGTAGGAGTAGCGGGAGCCGCTGTGACTGCCCTCTCCCTGCTGGCAGGCATCGGTGTCGTCCTGGGGCGGCGAGTCGTGCTGCCCGGGCGCAAGAAGACCGTGCAGGTCCTCTCGGCGACCCCGGACAGCCTCACTCTCCACGCCACGCCCGAAACCCTTCACAACGGCGAGTACGGCTTCTGGTTCGACTCCGATCGGAGCCACGCGCTCGTCGGCCGGATTCTTCATCACGACGCGATCGAGCGGACCGTTCGCCGCGAGGTTCTTCGAGTCACCGGCGGCGATCTCTCCACCGCTCACGAAGGCCGATGGACCGGGCACGTCTTCGCGCGTCCTGAGGACATCGACCCGCGCGTGCGCGAGATCCACGTCGACGCGCCAATAGGCCCGTGTCCGGCGTGGCTCTTCCCGTCGACCGGCGGCGAGGGCGAAACAACCTGGGCGATCCACGTGCACGGCATCCGCACCACCCGCATCACCGCGCTGCGCTCAGTCCCGGCAGCACGCAAGCTCGGCTACACGTCACTCGTTCCTTCGTTCCGAGGTGACGGAGATGGGCCACCAACGAAGAACGGGGCGTCGACTCTCGGTCAAACCGAATGGGATGACGTCGATGCTGCGATCAACTACGCCGTGGAGCACGGAGCGCACAGCATCGTTCTGTTCGGCTGGTCCCTCGGTGGCGGAATCGCACTTCAACTCACCGAGCGGTCTCGACACCGCCAACTCATCACAGCCCTCGTCCTCATCGCGCCCGCCACCGACTGGCGGCAGGTCATTCGGGCTGGAGCGCGCCGCGCTCATCTGCCATCGGTGGTGGGTGCACTTGGGACGTTCGCGCTCTCCACTCGCCCCCTCAGCACCCTTGTAGGACTTCCCGGGCCCATCGATTTCGATGCCCTGGACTGGACCCGAGGACCGAGACTCACCGTTCCAACCCTCCTCATCCACTCAGACGGAGATCGGGAGGTGCCTGCCTCGTTGTCACGGGCCTTCGTGAGCGTGAACGTCGAGCGGAGCGCGCTAGCCCTGCTCCCGCCCGCTGCGCATGCCTGGGAGTACAACGTCGCGCCGGACGCATTCGACGCTTCGGTTCGTGAGTGGCTTCAGAGTCCTGGCTGACTCTTTGGATGGTGTACCTGAATCGGTACGGTAGCAGCACCTATTTTGGTAGGGTGCCGACATGGTTGTTCGACGGGAGTCTCATGCCCCGGCAGGTAGGGGCCGTCACGGCGCGACTTGGGCTGACGCCCCTGTCCCTCGGCAGCAATCGCGCTTAATCCCGGGATTGATCCGCCCTACGCTCGGCGTGGCGCGCACAATCCCGGGGTTAGATCAGCACTCTGGAGGCATGGCTCCGATCAAGCAGAAGCGACGCGCGCGCAACGGCGCCGTCACCGTGCCCGTCGAGTTTCAGATGCCCCACGTGCTGAAGGACGACGTCGACGGCGCCGCCAAGGCCTCAGGCGTCTCCCGCTCGCTGTACTTCGAGCTTCTGGCAGATCAGCTCCGCGACTCCACCGGGCGTCTGCCCGTGCTGGCACCGACGTTCGATATCGACCAGGAGGCGCACATCTCCGCCGCTTAAACGAAGGAGGCCCGCCGAAGCGGGCCTCACCAAGTTTCGTAGCTCGTACCCCGACACCGACCAAAGCAACGGGTCCGAGCTAATCAAGTCACCACCCTCACGGGAGGCTTCTCTATGCCCGAAAGATTACACGACGGGCTGAGAGATTCAATGATGGATCTTTCGGCGCGCCGTAGCAGCTCGTCGACGCTCGGCGGCGACGCATGGTCCCTGACGCGTCGGCTGAGCCCGCGCGGCACTGTCCGGACGATGCGCCGCGACGCCTACGGGCGCTTGGACGAGAACGCGTACCCCACGGCGTTCCTGATCTCTCCAGTCGCCCCGAGCACTCCCTGGGCCGTCTACCTTACGGACGACGCCGGCACGTTCCGGCTGCTCTGCTTCGACTTCGACGGCAAGGACTCCCACGGCGTCGACGCGGACCTCATGGAGCAGGCCGCGGACGACTGTGACGCTCTCTCCGCCGTTCTGGACACACACCAGGTGGCCCATCTCGTGTGCCAGTCCTCCGGGACTGGCGGCCGGCACCTGTGGATCGCACTCGCCGAGGGTGCTCCGGCCGAGTTGGTGGCTCGGCTGGCGATCGCCGCGCGCGCGAACTTCCGCACGCTGGATCACGGGATGCTCTGCAACCCCCGAACCGGCGCCGCTCGACCTCCCCTGTCCCCGCACCGCGACGGCAGCTTCTCGAGCGTTCTGCGCGGTCGCGCAGAGGAGCTGCTGGATGCGACCGTCACCGCGGCCGCCATTGAGGCCGTGACCGCTGCGCTGCAAGCCTCCCGCCCGCCACGCGCCATCGACGCTGCTCCCCCGGCCGCCCCGACCACCACGCATCGGGCACACCGCCAGCTCAGCGCTGCCGGCGCCGGGCACATGGCGGCCGCGGGTGGCGGTGCGAATCCGTCGTGGACGGCGTTCATGTGTCTGCTTTCCGCGGCGCACGCCGGCTGGTCCTTGACCGACGTCGAGCACGCCGCTCGGACCGCTCCCGGGATGGAGCACTTCCGGACCAAGAACACCGGTCGCGGTAACCGCCGTCCGCGCTCGCGCGACGAAGCGGCGGAGCGCCTGACGCGGCAGTGGCAGAAGGCGCTCCAGTACGCGGCGCTGCACGCCGTTCTCCCGTCCGAGCGCGAGCCGGGCGACCTGGTGGAGCTGGAGAGTCTCGTCGGCTCCGTCAGCGCCCTCGTCGAGCGGTTCCGGGTGAGCCCGGGCCGGTGGGGGCGGACCGAGCGGGCGACGTCGGAGAAGACGATCCTCACCGCTCTGGCCTACCTGACCCTGCACACCGGCAAGCGCACCGTGGCCGCTTCCATCCGTGACCTCGCCCTCCTCGCGGGCCTGGGCCGAACGACCGCGGCCAGCGCCCTGCGGACGCTGCGCGAGGACGGCTACGTGCAGCTCGTCGTCCGCGCGGACGGCTCGAACGCCAGCGAATGGCGACTGTCCGAGCACCTTTCCACAGGTTTACTGCAAGGTCCGGTCACAACTACTAATAACCCCCGCCCCCCCGGGCCGATCTTCACCGAACGAACCATGCTCCTCACCATGCTCGAAGCAGACCTCACCGACACCCGGCACGACCTCTTCACCCGCGCCGGCCTGGGACACCTGGCAGGAAAGACCTACGCTCTGCTGCGCCGCGAAGGGACCCTCGCCCTCGACGCCGCCGCCACGTTGCTTGGGGTCACCAGCCGTACCGCCGCCACCGCCCTCTCCCGCCTGCGCACACACCGGCTGATCATCAAGCACACGACCGGGTGGACTCGCGCCAAGCGCGACCTGCGCACCGCCGCAGCTCGCACCCTCGGCGTTCACGGAGCCCTCGCAGATCGAGCCCATCGCTACGACGTCGAGCGCGAAGTCTGGGCCTGGTGGCAAGCCGAGCTGACCCACCGCTCCTCCTCCCCCAGGCAACGCCCTCGACGCCGACACGTCACGAGCCGACCCCTGTTCGAGGACACCACACCCGGTGAGCGCGTCTGGCCGCTCTACCCCCGCGACGCCGCCGGCCGCGGCGATCACCGCGAGGCGCTGTACTGGGGACGCACCGGCATGCTCGCCCCCGGATCGCTCTGGTGGTCCTCGACCGCTGCGTAGCCCCGACGCTGCCCCTCGACGTTGACATGGATTTCCGACGAGCTCGACGCGCCCGAGACGGCTCCACCCAGCGGCCGGACCATTGGTGCCTAGGAGCGCTGTCGGACCCTCCGACTTACACTCGACCTTCATCGAACGTATGTTCGAACTGGTCAGGAGGTATCGAGATGACTGTGACGATCGTGGAGCGGATCTCGACTCCGGCGCTGGACGCCGTGGCGATCGCGTTCCTCGTCGCCGGCGACGCGGTAGCTGCCGGGTTCCCCTCCCCCGCCCAGGACTATTTCGATGGCTCCCTCGACCTCAACGACCACCTCATCCGCGACAAGACGTCGACCTTCATCGTCCGCGTCTCCGGGGAGAGCATGATCGGCGCCGGCATCAGCGACGGCGACGAACTGGTGGTCGATCGCTCCCTCTCCCCCAAGCACGGCAACGTCGTCGTCGCGATCCTCGACGGCGAACTCACCGTCAAACGCCTCGAGCTCTCCCGCGGCGGCGTCATCCTGCGCGCCGAGAACTCCGAGTACCCGCCGATCCTCGTCCCCGAGCTCAGCGACCTCCAGATCTGGGGCGTCGTCACCGTCTGCCTCCACCACCTCCACCGTGCGCTCTGAACAGCGCAAGCGTCATCCTCACCAACCTCTCCCCCAAGAACTCCCACGCCTTCCTCGACGGCTTCGACACCGTCTTTGATACCAAGGGCCTCGGCGCGACCATCGATGCCGTGACCAAGCGCCACGGCCGCTCCGCTGTCGGCTTCGGGCTCGCCGGAATCCGCAAGGGACCCGTCTGGACGATGAAGCGCGGCGCGCTCTCCCCACGCTCCACAACCCACTGGGGCGAACTGGCGACGGCGTTCGCGCACTGACCGCAGATGCCGGCGCACGGAAACCTGAACCAGATTGCGGTATGAGTCCAAACTTCGGAAGATTCAGAACTACGAAGTCTGTAACTTCGGCTACAGGTCGCAGCGTCGTTCTCTGTAAATTACAGAGTCACAAACTCTGTAAGTCACATCGCAAGAGGGGAGCCCTGTGCGCCAGCGGATACGGAGCAGAACAGGTGTACAGAGTTACAGACTTCGTAGTTCTGTAGGTCCTGGATCAACTAACGGGCGAACCTGCTTGCAGCGGCAGTGGAGGTGTTCCGCATGCCACTTGGACCTGTGGAACGAACCGGCTCAAGCGTCAGAAGAGACCTGCTGTGTGAGCATCCATCGATGCGCCAGCCCTGCTCGGAGGGCGACCAGGTGCAACTTGGGTCGTCGGGGTAGCGGTCGACCACGCACTTCGTAAGTTACAGACTTCCGAAGTTGGAGATCTACGGCCGAACTTTGGTAGTCTGTAACTACGGAAGTGATAGGAGCATCCATGCGCATCGTGTCCCTGGCAAATCAGAAGGGCGGGGTCGGGAAGACGACGAGCCTGATGAACCTTGCGGCAGTCGCCGCCAAGAACGCGCGAGTGCTCGTGGTCGACGTCGACCCCCAACAGTCGACCACCATGTGGGCGGCTCGGGCGGGGGAGCGGCTGCCCTTCGACTTCGCGGAGAACACCGACCCCAACACGCTCACACGCCTGCGGGAGCTGCCGTACGACGTGGTCTTCGTAGATACACCAGGAAATCTGACTGATACGGCGATCCTCGGTGCCGTTCTCGATGTCTCCGACTTCGCGATCGTGCCGATGGTTCCAGAAGCGCTTGCTGTCGATCCGACGCGCAACACGATCAGCAAGCTCATCGAGCCGCGAGATGTTCCGTACCGAGTCCTGCTCGGCAAGGTGGACATGCGTGTACCGAACCTCCTCGAAGACTGGGTCAATCTCGTGGATGTAAGCCTCAAGCTCCCTCGCTTCAAGCAGCACATCCGACAGTACAAATCGATCAGCGATTCGCCGCTCACCGGAGACGTTGTGACGCAGTACCCCGACACCAGGCAAACCGCCAATGCGATCTACGACTACAACGCAGTCGCCCTGGAGCTCACCTCCATCTGGGCGCACTCGACCACGAGGAGCTCCTAATGGCCCGCCAGGACCTCAGCGCAATGCTGTCTACGCCGCCTCAGGCGGATCTGTCTCTCACTCCCCTCGAAGCATCCCCAGAGGCGGTGAAACCTCTTCAGCCGTCGAAGTCGCCGGAAGTGGAAGACGACGCTTCTGCAACTCGACAGGACCCGGCTGAGGGAGCCGGCTACCGGTCCTTCGCCAGGAAAGAAGCGAAGATCCGAGACGATCAGTACACCGCACTGACTGCGCACGCGCGTCGACTCACGCGAATCAGGCCCGCCGGGACCGAGCGAATCACGGAGAACACCCTCATCCGAGTAGCGATCGATCTTCTTCTCGCGAGAAGTGACCAGATCGCGGGCGGGTCGGAGGCCGAAATTCGGAAGTCTGTTGGTCTGTAAGTAACAGACTTGGAGTGAAGACGTCCACGGCCTCCATCCTTGAGCACGCCCTCCGCTCGGGCATTTTTACTGACCGTTACGGTCTTTCGATAGAATCCTCTATAGGAGGTGGTTGCCATGGCGATCGCTCAGAGGCCCGATGGGGAGGCCGTTCGCCGGCTGCGTAGCCGTCAGGTCGTGACGAGAGTGTCGTACCTGCGGGAGCTGCGCCGGGCCGCGCAGGACACCACGCAGAGGCAGCTCGCGCGTCTGATCGGTATCTCTCAGCCCTCCGTGAACAGCGCCTTGAAGTCCGCGGCCGCCGTGCCGGACGTGCGCTCCGGCTTCTCCGGCGCCACCACGTACGAAATCGCCCAGCGTTACGACGCCGGCGAGCTGACGCGCGAGCAGACCATCGACGAGCTCGGCCGCTGGTCCTACCGGCCCGGATCGCCTAGCGACGGCTTCGACTGGACGACCGCGGACGCGGGGGAGTTCGAGGACGTCGGGCGCGCCTTCAGCGAGCACCTGATCGACGCGGAGATGTACGACGAGATCCTGACCCGCTACAGCGAGCAAGATCGGTGACGGGCGAGGACTCGTCAGCGATCGCCGCGCACCGCGAGACGGTGCGTGAGTGGGCACGGGCGGGAGGCCCGCTGAGCCCTGCCAGCGAGCGGGCGACGGTCAACAACCGCGACTGGTTCGTCCGCGGCCCTGACGGCGTGGACCGGCTGCGCGCTGCGCGCCGGGAGCTGCACGACCGCCTGGTCGCCTCCTACCGCGACGAGTTCCCCGACGTCCGTGCAGAGCGGAAGGCGATCATCCTCGCCGGCCCGCCCGGGGCCGGGAAGTCGACGGTCCTCGCGGACGTGCTCGGCGCCGACCGCGGCGCGTGGATCACCGTCGACGCGGACGAGTTCAAGCGCGCCCTTCTCACCGAAGCGATCAAGGACGGCAGCTACGACCGCGCGATGCCGCCCGAGGTCCGCGCCGCTGAGGCGGCGGGGGAGCGGTTCTTCCCGCTCGAGCTGGCCTCCCTCGTGCACGAGGAGTCCTCGCAGCTCGCGATCCGCGTCCGCAACGAAGCGGTGCGGGACGGGCTGAACGTCGTGATCGACACCGTGCTCTCGTCACCCGAGAAAGCCGTCGAGCTGGGGCAGCGACTCGGATCCGTCGGCTACAGCGTCGAGGTCATCGACGTGGAGGTCCCGTTCGAGCTGTCGGAGTCGCGCATCGCCGGCCGCTGGCAGCAGTCCTACGAACGCGCCCTCGACGGCGCCGACGAGCTCGGTGGCCGATGGGTGCCCAGCGAGTACGCCCGCGGCGTTTACGCCGGCCCCCGGCGGCCGCTCCCTCCCCGAGGTCGCCGCCGAGCAGCTGGCCGACACCGGACTGACCGTTATGCGCTACCGGCGCTACAGCACCTCCGCCGAAGGGCAGCCGCGCACGCTCGACGTCGATAAGTCGCGCACCGCGTTCGGAGAACCCCTAATCGACACGGCCCTCGCACAAGCACGAGCGACCGTCACCCGCAGCTTCCCCACCACGACGCCGACGCAGGCGCCGGACCGCGGCGACCGAAGCCGTTAGACCCACTGCCGGCGGCGCCCGTCAGCAGCTTGCGCTCTTCCTCTACCCGTTCCGGGGGTCGCTAGATGCGGTACCGGCGAAATCGGGGGAGGGAGGCTAGGCACGCTTGCCCGAGAAGTACCGCCAGGAGATGTGGACGGTCAGGACGAACGAGGCACCCGTCGCGCTCACTTCTGCGGGAGTCGACTCCGTGATCGTTCCCTCGTAGGACTGGCGATTAAACCCCTCAGACAACGGGAGGCCGCTGACCTGGAAGCGGGAGGCGGCTACGAGTGTCCAACGCACGGTCGCCGCTCCCTGAGCACCTCCCCCGGGGAGGTTGCGCCCGCCGCCGCCGGTGAGTTCGCCGCCCTGCATTAGGTCGACCCCGACGAGGGAGTCAACGACCGTTCCTCCCGGGCCGAACATGTCGTTGGTGGCGAGGAACTCATCCACGGCAGCGGCTGCCGCCTGCTGGTCGGTGTCGTTCAGAGCGAACACGATTCCGCCGCCGAAGAGACAGACGGTCGAGAGCTCAGACGCCGATCCGAAGAGCTGGTTCCCTCCTCCCTCTGAGAAGCACCAGTCCTCTGTCGCGCGCGCCACCTCGCGCACACCCGGCGTGATGCTCACTGCCATCGCCTCATCGAACAGCGGACGGGTATCCACTCGCGCTGCGGAGACGACTGACGAGGTCGGTGAAGGGCCGGGGACGTCACCGACGCATCCCGAGAGCAGTGCCACAACGGCCGAGAGTGAGACCAGGCCCGAGAACCGGCGTCGATCCGTGCAACGGAGGGCGCGTCGCGGAGGCATGCCCCCACCGTAGGGCGCTGCTGATCGTTCTTCCGCTACCCGTTCCGGGGGCCGCTAGATGCGGCACCGGCGATGCCGGGGGAGGGAGGCCGCTGCGCGGCCCATTCCCCTGCGTTTTCCTTACCTTGTTGCTCGGGCGGTTTCGGTGCAGTCGTAGTGTGTCGATCGTCCGAGGACGGCGGGTAGGGCTCCTGCGTTTTGGCCGCTGTGACGGCTTGTGAAGAATGGCCGCCCGCCGTCCACCCGATGGTTCGACCGCTAATTGAGAGAAGCGACCAGATCGCTGCGTAAGGAAAAGTCGGCGCGACCATCACCACCACCTGACGTTGCGAAGGGAGCGGCCATGCCGCAGATTTGGGCCGGGATCGATGCGGGGAAGGGGCACCATCACTGCGTGGTCATCGACGCAGACGGCGCCAAGCTTCACTCCGCCCGCGTCGCCAATGACGAGGCGGCGCTGCTCGAGCTGATCGCTACTGTCACTGATCTCGCCGGTGGCGATGAGTGCCTGTGGGCGATCGATCTCAGCAGTGGGGGAGCGGCACTGATCCTCGGGCTCCTCGCTGCTCATGCCCTGCCAGTCGTCTACATTCCGCCTCACGCTGTGCACCACGCGGCGAAGGCGTACCGGGGTGATGGGAAGACCGACGCGAAGGACGCGGCGATCATCGCCGACCAGGCGCGGATGCGCCGCGACCTGCAGGTACTGACGGTCGAGGATGAGACGCGCATCGAGCTGCGCGCGCTGACCGCTCACAGGAAAGACCTCGTCTGCGACCGTACCCGCGCGATCAATCGCCTTCGCGGGCACCTGCTCGAGTACTTCCCGGCGCTTGAGCGCGCGTTCAACTACTCCGCCAGCCGAGCCTCGCTTCTTCTGCTCACCGGCTATGCCACGCCGGACGCGATCCGGAAGATGGGGGAGTCCCGCCTGGCGCGGTGGCTTCGCACACAGGGCTGCCGGACGGCCGTCGCGACCGCCGCCGCCGCGGTCACCGCGGCGAAGAGTCAGCAGAGCGTGCTTCCTGGCCAGGCGATCGCAGCTGAACTCGCGCGCCGGCTCGCGCTCGATGTCATCGCTCTCGAAAGCCGCATCGCGGGAATCGACCAGCTCATCGCCGCACGGGTCGAGAGCAGCCGTGCCGCTGAGCTCTTGCGCTCGATGCCGGGCTTCGGTCCGTTGCTCGCGGCCGAGTTCCTTGCGTCGACCGGCGCTGACCTCAGCGTCTACGTCAGCGCCGATCGGCTCGCCGGCGTCGCCGGTCTCGCTCCGGCGCCGCGTGACTCGGGCAAGATCAGCAGCAATCACCACCGGCCACGCCGCTACGACAGGCGTCTGTTGCGCGCCTGCTACCTCGCAGCGATGGTCAGCGTGCAGCAGAAGACCGAGTCGAGAGGGTTCTACGACCGTAAGCGCGCTGAGGGGAAGTCGCACAAGCAGGCGATTCTCGCTCTTGAGCGGCGCCGCCTGAACGTCATCTGGGCGATGTTCCGAGACGATCGACCCTACGATCCGCCTTCGCTCTCCGACGGTGCCTTTGAGGAAAGCGCAGCTCCGTCGCTGGCCCCAAAGGCCCGCCAAACCGTCGCTGCTACAGCAGCTCTCGCTGTAGATCACATGGGTCTAGGGCTGGTTGTGGCCTCCTACGCCGCTCGCGAGTAGCAGCGGGTGAACGGCGTACGAGACCAGCAGGACCCCGGCTGTGAATGCCGATGCGAGCATCAGGGCACCCCAGAACGATCGTCTGACCCTGCGGGCGAGAGTCGCGCACACCAGCCCAACGCCTGCACTCGCAAGAGCGACAGTGCATAGCGTGAGGTAGCCCGAAACGAGTTGCGCTCCGTTTCAGCAGAGTGCGCTCGCAGGGAAGAGCCAGCGATCCGCCGCGCCTCCGTCTTCGAAGCGACACGCCTCGTCTGGTTGCCACGTTCCCCGAAGGCCGGCGACGAAGTTTGCGAAGAGAGCGAGAGCCACGAGCACGATTCCGATGATGCCAAGGAGGAAGTCCGGGATCCGGCCCGTCGAGGACTTGGCCGTCTCCTCCTCTGGAGTGCTCGGCAGCTCCGCCGGATCTGTCGACGTCACCAGTCGTCGCCCAGCATGCGCAGGGCGTCTTCCTCCGACCGAGGCTCTTTTGGATCATCAGTGGATGCGAACGGGCGTGGAGGCCCCGACAGGAAGAGAAGGGCGGTGAGGACGAGGACCGACACCGCGGCGCTGCCCGCGAGCAGCATGCCTTCGAGGGGAGCGAAGGACACGGCTCCGCTGAGTAAATCACGGTCCGTGGTGGGCTGAGAGAATGCGTCAGCGGCGAGGCTCGCCACGACGATGACGCCGATGACGCTTGCTGCCGCCCAGATCAGCCGTGCACGGATACCAGTGCTCTTCGGGTCCTTGATTACGATCTTCCAGACGAGCCCGATCGCGGCGGGCAAGAGTATTCCAGCTCCAGCGGCGGCAGTCATACCTGGCCCTCGTCTGCTGCCTGGGGCTCGGCTGTCGGGCGGTTAGTTCGCGTCATCGTTGCCCATCTCGTGCACGATCCGGCCGTCGCAGCCGGCCTGGGTCCAGTCGTAGGGGCCGGTGGAAGTGAGGTTGGTGCCGTAGAGGGCGGTCCACGCCTCGCTGCCCGCGGCCGGAAGTCCGGAGCCCTGGTTCTCGGGCGAGCGTTCCCACCACAGCTGGAAGGTGTAGTCGTGGCCCTCCTCGCGCATGCAGGCGGCGATTCGAAGCTGCATATCGACCCAGGTGACAGCGTTGGTGAGCTCGTCGCCGACGAGGCTTGCCGGGTAGGTGAAGTCATCCGGTGCGTCGGAGTCGTCGTAGAGGCGGGCACCCCACTGGTCGTACCGGTGCCCGTCGGGGGCTGCGGTCGGAGTCGGTTGCTCGAACGGCATTCCCGGCTCTCGAGCGGTCGGCGCGGACGAGGGAACGGGCGACGAGGACACGTCTTCCGCGATCACAGGCGGGTTAGCTGCCCGTGCGGCGGCGTAGCCGTCGTCGTAGTCCTGAACGGCCGACGTTGCGTTGACGACAAGGACGGCGCCGAAACCTGCTGCGAGCAGCAGGCCTGCCGAGGCAAGGGCGATCGCGGCGCGAAGGCGTGTGCTGCCTCGAGGGCGGGGATCAGTCACAGCGTCACCTGGCTTTCAGTCGGGCGCCGTGCGATCGACCAGCAGAGGACTGTCGCGAGCAGGACGAGTCCCTGCGCGTTCCCCAGCAGAAGGAGAACGAGATCGAGAGAGGACACGGACGACACGAGCACGGGGACCGTGGCGCTGACGTACCAGAGCGCGTCGACGGCGATGGTGGGAAGAACGGAGACGGCGACTGCTCCCAGCACGGCGCCAGCGCTCCGTGTCCGGTGGTGCAGGAGTAGCAGCAGCGCGAGCGCGGCGGCGGCGGTCGCCGCATAGACCGGCGCCACCGTGTCGAACGGCATGGGGCTCTCGGTGGCCAGGCGGATGCTCGCCCACCCGCCGAAGACGACGGAGGCGAGAACAAGCACGAACACGACCGCCCAGAGTGCAGTGGAGAGCGACCCGACCCGCGCGTTGAATAGAACATCCGCGCTGCCCTCGTGCAGACGGGCACGGCGCCACAGCAGATCCGAGCCGACACCCCGGAGGGTGCGCGACCTGATCTGATGAGCGGTGCGGGCGGGAACCTGTTCGGCTTCCTGCGCCCACCTGGTGTGCTCGAAGAGGTCGGAGGCGATCTCATCCGCCCGCTCGACAGCGAAATGCGGATCCAGCCCGCGTGTGTAGAAACGGCACCAGCGCAGCGCAGCGCCTGTTGAGCGGCGTACTGCCGCCGACGACCGGGCGCTCATGCCGTTCCGCCCACGATGAAGGCCGCGCGGCCGATGGCGCTCGGTCGGGCGGCAGCGGCCGCATGTGCAACTGCGCGTCCCTCGCCCGTCACCTCGTAGCAGCGGCGCGGAGGGCGACCCTGCGCATTCGCCTCCGCCTTGTCCTCCCACGACGACGAGACCAGGCCGCGCTCCTGCATCCTGCCCAGCGCCTTGTAGAGCGTGCCGTGCGCGGTGAGTGGGCGGCCGTCGCCGGTGGCGAGCAAAGCTGCAAGGGCGAAACCGTGCATCGGCTCGCCTACGTCGATGAGCGCGTCCAAGAGGTCGAGCTCGAGGGGGAGGACAGCTCCCTGCTTCCGTCTGGGCATGATCGAAGAATAGGAAGATAGGGGTTCGAGGTCAAGAGCGGATTGGAGGCGAGGCGAGCCCTTGCTCACCTCCCTCCACAAGACGGCGTGACCGGCGTCGGCACCAGCGCGCCGTCGCGGCAGTCGATATGGACTGCTCGAGTCAGAGCGCAGACAGCGCTGGTCCGTAAGGGGCGGCCCCTCGGGGACGGAATCGCACTGCCCTGCTCAGCACACGACCGAGGATCGGATGATCTGGAACGCCAGGCTCGCGATCACGACGGCGAGGAATGTGATGGGCGGCACGGGTATCGCAACTGGTGCAGCCCTCCGCCGAACGAGCATCAGGCTCGCGGCGAGGATCAGCGCGAACGCCGGGGTCGCATAGGCCGCAACGAAAACGCCAAATTGACCCCATCCATCGGCGGAGGAGAGGTTGTCGTTTTCGCGTGCCATCTCCCAGAACGCAGCGCCTAAGAACGCAACGAACGTGAACACCGCTGCGCCCAGAATGCCGACCGTGAGAAGAGTGAAAGCCAGAGCTCTTGAGTGGCCAGTCGCCCGGTTCCTCTCAGAGGCGACCCACACGCCTGTAGCGATGACGACGATGGCTACGGCGTACCAGTACGCCTCGGCGGGGACGTATCCCGGACTGAAGCAGTCCCCGAGGACCCTGCCCAGAGTCGGGAGGGACGCCACGAACTGCAGCAGGAGCGCCGCGACCACCACCAGGATCAAGAGCACCTGGCCGAGTACGCGAAGCACCCGTAAGGAGGCGGGGAGCGATCTTGCGCTGCTGGAGCCCATTCATCCCCCCGGGAAGCACCAGCACCGACCGCCAGTCAATCGATTCTGCCTCACTCGACGAACCACGCGGAGACGGAGGTGGAGGACCGCGAAATGCAAATCACGTCCGGGAATCTCGATTACGGCAGCACCCTCTACTACGTCCATTGGACCGGCTGGGCGCACGCCGCCGTTTCGCCCGAAGGGGAGCGCGAGGGGGACGCCCCTCGCGGCCGGACCGAAGGTGAGGAGGCGAACACGAACAAAAGCTCGCGGCCTGGGGTTACGCGCTCTCCCCGGTCGAGCTGGTCGTCACCGCCGACACCAAGGTCGCGGGTCAGGACGCCGGGCGGACCATGCGGATCTCTCTGATGCCGCCTTCGATCTTGACGGTCCCAGTGGGGGCGAACCCGCTCTTGCGGTAGAACGCCTGCGCCCGCGGAACGGGGTCCCCGACCCAGAGCGCTGCGGGCTCGCCAGGATCGATCACTGCGTTCAAGAGAGCCTCGCCTGCTCCGGTTCCGTGGTGTTCCATTGCGACGTAGAGGACGTTCAAGTGCCACGTCCATTCCTCACCCTCGGTGGGATTCGACATCGCAATGCCGAAGATGACGCCCTCGCGTTCCGCAAAGGCGACTCGAATGTCGGCCCATCGCTCGTCTGTCAGAGCACCGATCCAGAATCGTTCCCTTGATTCGAGCAGGTCGGGAGCATCGAGGACCTCGTCTGACACCAGGGTTCCGCGGTAGGTGTCTCGCCAGGACGCGACGTGTACCAACGCCATCGCTTCCGCATCGGCTGGCCGGGCCGGTCGAACCAAGAAGTCGCGTTCCATGCGCCCACGCTACTCAGCAGACGGGCACGGGGGTTGCCCAAAGAGCCGGCTACGCCCTGCCGGACGGAGCCGGCCGGAGGAGCCTGCGGCGCTGTTGACAACCTGATTGAGATTCTTCACCTCTCCGCGGTTTCAACCTATTTCGCTCCAGCGGCTGCGTGCCACCGATCCCGAACGCGCCCTGCGGGCTTATTTCGCCCGTGATCGGCGTCACTCCGCCGCCTCCACTCAAACGGTTTTCCCCGCCGGAGAGGCAAAGAAAAACGATCAGCCAGAGGGAGACACACCATGAGCCAGCAGCGCGGCACCCGTACCGAGGTCATCACGAGCGAGAACCACGGACCCGGAGCGGAGGGCATCAGCCGGACCGCGCGTCAGGTGGTCATCGTCGGCGCCGGTGGCAACGACCCGGTGACCGAGCAGACGCCCGCCGTGCGCCTGGTCACCCGCAGCGGTGGCCGCGCGGTGGCCGGGGTGACGTTGCAGCACTTTGAGCCCGTCGAGCCGCTGCCCGCGGATCGCATCGGCTACATGGCTTCCGGTGCCTATGTCGTCGTGCCGGTCGCGGTCGCCCGAGCGCTCGACCTGTACCCCGCCGCCTACTCGCTGCACGACCGCAGCGAGACGCCCGCCGACTACCTCGCCAACGACTGATCACCGACCCGAGAAGGAGAACCGACATGCTCACCATCACCCACACCCCCGAGGCCGGAACGATCATCGAGGGCACCAGCCGCGGAGACGGCACCGCCGAAATCCTGAAGGCGAACGGCTGGCGCTGGGGCCGCTCCATCACCGCCTGGTACGTCCCGCAGTCCCGCGACCGCCTCCCGAAGTGGTGGACCATCAACCGTGCCGCGACCGCGCTGCGCGAGGCCGGCCACGAGGTCACGATCGACGCTGACGAGACGTTCCGGCCCACTGCCGAGGTCGAGGCGGACAAGACCGAGCGCCAGGCCGCCCGCGTCGATGCGCTCGACGCGAAGGCCGACCGGCGCGCCGCGGACGCGAACACCGCCGACGCGGCCGCGCGCCGCGCGCTCGACCGGCTCCCCGAGGGAGGCGAGCCGATCAAGATCGGCCACCACTCCGAGAACCGGCACCGCAACGCGATCGCCAAGGCGGATGCCGCGATGGGCCGCAGCGTCGAGGCCGACCGCGAAGCCACCCGCGCCCGTGCCCGCGCCGACGTCGCAGCCAAGACCACCGATCACCGCTACGCGCCCGGAATGGTCGCCCGCCGCATCGACCGGATCGCAACCGACATTCGCGGGTACAGCCGGAAGATCGAGGGCAGCTCGCACAACTTCGGCGGCGGATACATCGAGACGACCAGCCCCGCGACCGGTGCCTACCGGGAGCGACTGCTGACCCAGCGGGCGCAGCTCGAGGACGAGCACGCCTACTGGACCGCGGTCCGCGAGGCGCATGCCGCCGCCGGACAGGTCACGATCCACAGCCGCGACACGATCAACAAGGGCGACATGATCAAGCACCGCTTCGGCTGGCACGTCGTTACCCGCGTGAACCCCAAGAGCGTGACCGTCGCGCTTGACTGGAACGACGGCACCCGCCCCTACAAGGTTGTCTACGCCGACGTGCAGGGACACCACACCGGAGCCGAGGTCGAGGCAGCCCGTACCGCGGCCGCCGAGAAGGCCGCTACCGAGACGGCCGCCGCGAGCTGAACGGTCACGAGCTACCTACCTAGATACCTAGGTAGGTAGCTCGTGAGGGGCGGGCCCCTCACACTCCCCAGGGATCCCGTTCCGGGAGGCGCGAGCTGCGCTTGTGCAGCAGCGACGGAGCGCCGCCTGTTGAGTTGGGCGACGACTTGTCTGCGCCGCGATGTCTGAGATCAGGTTTTGGCCAGTCAGCAGGGGCTGAGTCTTGTGACGGCGTCCGACAGGGTCAGTGCGCTTCCGAGTACGTAGACGTCCGAGCGGTGTTTGGCGGCGAGGGACGCGGTGGCACGTGACGGCACGCAGGACGGGCGACTGAGGACGATTGGCGCGCCCATGGCTGCGGCCACTGTTCCAGCGGAGAGGGCATCGGCGAAGCCCTCTCCTGAGGCGAGGAACGCGCTTGTCGCCAGAGACCCTCCGTCGTAGGAGGCGTTGATCTGCCAACTGGTGTCATACCGGTTGTCGCCACCGATGCGGGTGAGGTCTCGGGCGAGCCCGCGGACGTTCAGGTCGACGCGGAGCCCGTCAGAGATGGAAGGTTCTAAACCGAGAAGAACTGTGTGCTGGGCGTTGAGCCGAGTAAGCGTGGTGGCTGCGCCTGGATCGACGGTGTCGCGCTTGCCGTCCACGAGGAGGACCGGAGCACCACGTCGACCAGCGATCGGTCCGATCGAGAGCGCGTCGGGGAAATCGTTCCCGGTGGCGATAAACACCTCCGGGTAGTTCTTCCCTTGGAACGCATCGGCGATGATTCGCTGAGACGTGTCGTACCGGTCGATACCGCCGATCCGCTGGATGGAAGGAACGAGAGTCCCGAGTTCGTCGTAGACGGCGCTGCTCACCGTCGCGGCGCTGCCCACTACGATCACGCGCTCGGGAGCCAGGCGCAGGATCTCCTCGCGGACCACCCCGGGAAGCGCATCGGGATCAGTCAGGAGGAGCGCGCCATCCTGCACCGAAGCGGCGGGTCCGGCGCTGAGCGCATCGGGCCACTTCGCGCCGCTGGCGACATAGAGCACGGGGATCCCGGGCTTGAAGAGACTGCGGGTGGCGGCGACGGACGTCGCGTAGCGGTCGGTGCCCGCGATGCGATCGACTGTCGAGGTGTAAGGCGCCAATGCGAGGTCGATCCCGGTCACCGCGCCGACCCCCAGGGTGACGGGGGTCGCGCCTGCTGCGGAGGCGGACGACCGCCAGAAGACGTCGCCGCTGGTCGGAGCGGAGTAGGAGGAGGTGTTCTCCAATGCCCGGACAAGGTAACGCCCAGCCGGGAGATTAGGGATTTGGAACGGCGAAGTGCCGCCCCCCTGCAAGTTCACGTACCCGGCACCCATCGGCCAGGCCGAGTCCGTGCCCTCCTCAAGCAGCCACGCCTCGGCGAGGTAGGAGCGGGAGCCTGTAGCGGCAATCGGGGCGCTGATGCTTCCCGCGATCGAGCTGCTCGGCAAGAGGGTGATGTCAGCGTCGGCCGTGCTTACGCTCACGCCCGGCGACTGAGCTGAGATTGGCGTGTCCCCGAGCCAGGTACCGGCGTAGGGCCCGGTCCGCTCTGCGTTCGCTCGGAGGAAGTACGTGGCGCCCGCCGGCACCGAGAAGGAAAAATCGGCGGTCGTCACTCTCTGTATCTGGAAGCCAGCCCAGTTGTACAGCGCGACGGACGGCAGCACATCGGCCGGAGTTCCGATGGTGCCGCCGGCACCATCGGAGACTGTGACGGATCCCGAGATGGTGATCGTGCCCGTCGCGGTTCCCATAGCCGGGTCCTTCCCGCGGGGAGCGAACTGGGAGTTGCCATCGACGGCGACGGCGGCGTCGCCCAATAGAACCGTCCGGCCGTCGACAGGACGCGGCGGCGTGAGAGAGACGGTGTCGGTGACACTGGTAGCGGGCGCGGCATAGGCAGAGGGGGCGATGATCCCCGCACCCATTCCTGCAGCGACAGCGAGGGTGATCAGGGGGAGGCGGCGGCGTCGCGGCACTGGTGCTCTTTCAGCTAGAAACGCCGGAGGTCGGCGGTTCTCGAATGCTAGCCATGAAGCAGACCTTCGTCACTTGGCGCGAGCGAAATCTAGAGCCTGCGACCGCCGGCAGGAGGCGGAACGGCGCGTCCCTTTATCGAGGTCGTGCTCTGGCTCAAGGAAACGCGTCTCGCGCCGCTTAGTCGCCCGTTTCCGGGGCGCGAGCGGCGCTCACGCAGCGGCGACGGAGCGCCGCCAAGAGGTCGCCCGGCTGCGCCGGGCGCCGTTGGTCGCCCTACGGGCTCACACCCTTTTTTGCCGTGAAGCCTCGGTCGGGTCGGGGAACTTCCACTCCAGGAGCCGACCGGTCGGAGTTGCGGGCAGGGTGAGGCCGGGCTTCATCGCGACGACGATGTCCGCGGTCTCGAGGTCCTCGACCGTGACGGCGCGGGGGGTGCGGTCGCTGATGTCGAGGCCGAGCTCCGCGACGGTCGCCGCGATCGCGGGGTTCACCGTCTCGCCGGGCGAGAGCCCGGCGGAGGTGGCGGTGTAGCGGTCCCCGGCGAGGACCTCGAGCAGGCCTGCGCCGAGTTGGGAGCGGCCGGCGTTGTGCTGGCAGAGGAAGAGGACGGTGGGCTACATGCTCGGGGTGCATGGAGAGCACCCGATCGATCGGCTGTCACCGCTTGCGCGCGTCGGCGTCGAGGGTCTGCTGGAGAAGTCGGAGAGCCTTAGGTCCTACCCCATGGAGGGTCGCGAGGTGGTCCAGGCCCACCCGCCGCAGGTCGTCCGCATCGTGCACGCCCGCTTCCTCGAGCGCGCGGGAGGCCGGGGCGCCGATGGCGGGTAGCTGTCGAGACGGTTCCATAAGTCCGACCCTACGAACCGAACTGCTGCCCCGATAGCCGATGTCATCGCTCACCTCGGCACGCCTGCGCCAGGCTGCGGCGCTACTGCGGTCGTGTTCGTTCGCCTCATCCCACGGATCGCAGCGGATCGAACTGCCGTGAAGCCGTCGAAGGACAAGCGGGAACGCTTAGCCAGGGCGCCGGTATCCCGCTGCGTCGAGGACCGCCGGCGTCATTCAGGGCGGGTTGCGCACTTGAACGTCAGGAGCGGACGAGCCGCGCGATGGCGTCGGAGGCTTCTTGCAGCTTGATCTTCGCTTCGTCGCCGCCGGCGGCGGCGGCCTCGAGGACGCAGTGGTTCAGGTGGTCGTTCAGGAGACCGAGCGCGACGGACTCGAGGGCGCTGGTCATCGCGGAGATCTGGGTGAGGATCTTGATGCAGTACTGCTCGTCTTCAACCATGTTCTGCAGGCCGCGAGCCTGCCCCTCGATGCGGCGAAGGCGGCGGAGGTACTGGTCCTTGTCGGAGATGTAGCCGTGGGCGCCGGTGATGTCGGTCTGCTCGCTCGTCTGCTCGGTCACGGTGTCCTCATCCCCCGGGTGCTGGTGCAGCTCGTCCGCTGCTGCGCGGGGCGGACGGGTACGGAGGGGGTTTTCAGCCGCTCCGGCTGCTTTCTGCATACTCTAGGGGGGTATGCATGGGCGTCCCTTCTGATGCCCTCGGACGAGTGACGAGCAGTGTCGGAGGTGTGGATCATGAGCGACAGCGTCGTTTCTAAGCTGTCCGCGCCGCTGATGCGCGCGGTGGTCGTGGTGCTGACGTTGGCGGCTCTGCTGCTGGGCGTGTTCGCGATGCACTCGATGATGGGCAGCCATTCCGACGCGTCTGTGTCCGCAGGACACACGCATGCGCAGACCGATGCTCACGCCGACCCGGTAGCTGCGTCGACAGGCGGGATGGCTCTCGTGGCTGGCGCCGATCAGGGCGCGGTCGTGCCGATGGTGCCGTGTGATGACAGTTGCGCGATGGGGTGCGCTCTGATGGCGGCGACGTGCGTCATCGTCTTCTTCCTCGCGTCCCTGATCCTCCTGGCCCGGGTGCCGGCGCTGTTCGCGCGCGTGCTCGACGCGGGTCCGCGTCTTCTGCTGCTCGTTCCGCGCGCGAAGTTCCATGTGTATCTGCCGTCGTTGACGGTGTTGTCGATCAGTCGCACCTGATTCGCCTGTCGTCGCAGCGTCCGCTGCGACCTCATCACCGCGCCCGCAGGGCGCGGTTCCGGCGATTCCTGCTACCGACTGAACGGATACGACACTCATGAACACCAAGCGCACTCTTCTCGCCTCGACTCTCGCTCTGGCGACCGCAATTACTCTGGCCGCCTGCTCGGACAGCTCCGGCACGGGCGGCATGGAGGGGATGGACCACAGCAGCTCCTCCTCGTCCGCGTCCGCGTCGCCGTCTTCGACTGCTGCGGCGGAGGCGGACTTCAACGATCAGGACGTGATGTTCGCGCAGATGATGAAGCCCCACCACGAGCAGGCGGTGGAGATGGCCGACATGATCCTCGCGAAGGACGGCATCAGCACCGACGTCACCGACCTCGCGACCCAGATCAAGGAAGCGCAGGGTCCGGAGATCGCGCAGCTCGAGGAGTGGATCAGCGCGTGGGGCGCTGAGGACTCGATGTCGGGCATGGATCACAGCATGGACGGGATGATGTCCGACGAGGACATGTCCTCGCTGGAGAGCGCGACCGGCGCCGAGGCGGAGACGCTGTTCCTCGAGCAGATGATGATGCACCACGAGGGCGCCGTGGAGATGGCGCAGACCGAGGTCGACGAGGGCCAGAACGCGGACGCCATCGACATGGCGAACACGATCGTGCAGACCCAGACCGAGGAGATCGCAACCATGCAGGATCTCCTCGCGTCCCGCTGACCCGTCTTTCTGACGCCCCTTCCCCCTCCTGGGCAGGCGGAGCGCTGCTGCGTCGCGCCCGTGCGCGCTACCGCCGCGCCCCGGTGGGGGTCGCCGTACCTGGCGATCCCCACCCTCTACTTCTTCGCGCCCTCTGAGGGCGCTCGAACCAGAAACGTCCCCCTATGCACCGCCTTCCTCTTCACCCCCGTCCGCTTCGCTCGGGAGTCGCCCGGTGAGCGCCGCGTCGACGCCGACGAGCGACCCGCGCCGCCGCGACGTGCACCGCACCCGAACCCGCACCCGCGATGCCTCCCCGCGGCAGGCTGCGCTCACGCTCGGACGCCGGGTGACGTACACGGCGCCCTCGCGAGCCGACGCGCAGGCGTTGCAGCACGCCGCCCGCGTCGCGGCCCGCCCGCGCCCGGCCCCGCCGGGCACGGCCACGATGCGGCCGCGCCTGGCTGGGATGTCCGCGATGACTCTCGTCACGATGATCGCGGTGACCTCCTCCATGCCCGCGTTCGCCGTCGACGGCACCCCGACCACGACCACGACCCTGGCCGTCAGCGAGGCGCAGCCGCAGACGTTCGTCGCGGCCGGCGCGGTGCAGCTCACCGTCACCCGGGACACGTTCGGCGCGGAAGCCAAACCCGAGGTGCTGGTGACCGCCGCCGTCGCCACGGAACTCGTGGACGACGCATCAGAAGAGTCCGCCGCATCCACTGAGGACAGCGAGGTCGCGTCCGCTACCTGGCGGGTGCCGGTCGCGGGGCGCATCTCGAGCACGTTCGGTCCTCGCCCGGATGCTCCGGTCTCGGGTGTGAGCGCGTTCCACAAGGGCACCGACCTCGCCGCCCCCTGCGGAACCCCGGTGGTCGCAGCGACTGGCGGCACGGTCGAGGAAGCCGGCTACGCCGGCAGCTACGGCAACTGGATCCTGCTGGCGAGCAGCGACGGAATCCAGACCGGCTACGCGCACAACAGCGACCTGCTCGTGGACGTGGGCGACACGGTCGCCGCCGGGGATCCGATCGCGCTCGTGGGCTCGACCGGCGCGTCCTCCGGCTGTCACCTGCACTTCGAAACGCGCGTGGACGGCAGCCCGGTGGACCCGGAAGGCTTCATGAGCGATCTGGGTGTCGGCCTTGGCTGAGCATCCCGGACACCGCCCGCGCCGTCTTGCCGTCATCGTCGGCGCCGCCGTGACGGTGGCGCTGCTCACCGGCTGCGTTTCGTCAGGCCGCGTGGAGACGGGAGCGCTCGTGGCCGCGCCGGCAGGGTTGGAGCACGTGCACGGGCTGGGCTGGGATCCGGTGACCGGGCTCACCTACGCGGCTGCGCACTCGGGAGTGTGGGTGATCCCCACCGACACCCTCCCGGACACCTACCCGGCCAGCCCCACCCCGACCGACGACGAAGCGGGCGGAGGGCCGGTCGCCGGCCGGGCGCAGGACACGATGGGGTTCACGATCACCCCGGAGGGAGTGTTCTACGCCTCCGGGCATCCCGACCCCGCCGACAGGTCCGCGCCAGGACCCAACCTGGGTCTGATCCGCAGCATCGATGCGGCCGCGACCTGGGAGCCGGTGTCCCTGAGTGGGGAGACGGATTTCCACGACCTCGCGACCGTCGCTCTCACCGATGCGGCGACCCGCGTGTACGGGTACGACGCGAGCCGCGGCGTCATCCTCCGCAGCGACGACTCCGGCGCCGCATGGACCCCGTCTGCGCAACTGCCTCTGCGCGATCTGACCGTGGACCCCGAGCGTCCCGACCGGGTGTTCGCGACGACCGAGACGGGCTTACAGGTCAGCGAGGACGCCGCGGTCACGTTCCGGCCCGTCTCCGGCGCGCCCGCCCTGTTCCTCGTGGACGGCAGTGCCGGCGGGCAGCTGGTCGGTGTCGACGTCGACGGGACGTTGTGGACGGGAACTCTCGAGGGCTCCTGGCAGAGCCACGGAACCCTCGAGGGGCAGCCGGAGGCGTTCGCGCTCGTCGACGGCGAAGAACAGTGGGTCCTTGCCGCCGACGAGCGCGGAGTGGTCGCCTCCGGCGACTACGGGCGCACCTGGACGGTACTGCGGCCCTCCTCGTGACGGACTGGGCTGGTGTCGCGTTCGCGCGCGGCGCGGGTGCTGGCCTGCGGGGACAGGTCCAGGCGGCGCAGCAGCTGCGCGTTCACGGCGACGACGACCGTGGACGCGGACATCAGCAGAGCCCCGACCGACATCGGCAGCACGAACCCGATCGGCGCGAGCACTCCCGCGGCCAGGGGGACGGAGAGGAGGTTGTAGCCGGCCGCCCACCACAGGTTCTGCTTCATCTTCCGGTAGCTGGCCCGGGACAGCTCGATCACGGACAGCACCGACCGGGGGTCATCGGAGGCCAGGATCACCCCGGCGGATGCGATCGCGACATCGGTGCCTGCGCCGATCGCGATTCCCACGTCGGCCTGCGCGAGAGCGGGAGCGTCGTTGACGCCGTCACCGACCATCGCGACCCGTCGGCCCTCGCGCTGCAACTCGATGACCTTCGCGGCCTTGTCCTCCGGCTTCACGCCGGCGAACACCCGGTCGATGCCGAGCTCCTCGCCCACGGTGCGGGCGACCGCTTCCGCGTCGCCGGTGATCATGACCACCTGCACGCCGATCGCGTGCAGCGCGTCGACAGCCTGCCGGGACTCCTCCCGCACCTCATCCGCGAGCCCGAGAGCCCCGATGACCCGACCGCCGGCGAGGACGTGGAGGATGATCATCCCCTCCGCCTCCCACGCGCGCGTCTGCTCGAGCGCGGCAGCGTCGTGCGCGCGCAGCATCGACGGACCGCCCACGCTCACCGCACACCCCTCGACCTGCGCCGTGACGCCGACAGCGGTCGACGCCTGGAAACCGGTCGCTGCCGGCACCCGCACGCCGCGGCTGTTCGCGGCTGCCACGATCGCCCGAGCGAGAGGGTGCTCACTGTCCGCCTCGACCGCCGCAGCGACCGCGAGCAGCTGCTCCTCGTTCACCCCGTCGACAGTGTGCACGGCGGCGAGCGTCGGCTCGCCCTTGGTCAGGGTGCCCGTCTTGTCGAACAGGACCGTGGTCACCGTGCGCATGCTCTCCAACGCGAGACGGTCCTTGACGAGGACGCCGCCCTTCGCGGCCCGCTCGGTCGCGATGGACACCACCAGCGGGATCGCGAGTCCCAGCGCGTGCGGGCACGCGATGACCAGAACCGTGATGGTGCGGATCACCGCCTCGTCGGGACTGCCCAGCAGCGACCACACGATCGCGGTGATCACTCCCGCGCCCAACGCGAACCAGAACAACCACCCGGCGGCAACATCAGCGATGCGCTGCGCCCGGGAGGACGAGTTCTGCGCCTCCGTGACCAGGCGCTGGATGCCGGCGAGAGCGGTGTCGTCTCCGACGGCCGTCACCTCCACCCGCAACGCCGTGTCCGTGGCGACCGTGCCGGCCACGACCATCGATCCCGGGCCGCGACTGACCGGGCGGGACTCCCCGGTGATCATCGACTCATCCACGTCCGCGGTGCCCTCCAGCACCCGGCCGTCCGCCGGCACCCGGCCGCCGGGACGCACGACCACGACATCCCCCTGCACCAGGTCCGCGGGAGACACCTTCTCCACCTCACCCTCGCGCACCCGCTCCGCCTCATCCGGCAGCAGCGCCGCGAGAGAGTCCAGCGCCGAGGACGTCTGCGCGAGAGAGCGCATCTCGATCCAGTGCCCGAGCAGCATGATCACGATCAGCAGCGCCAGCTCCCACCAGAAGTCCAGCTCGTGATCCAGCAGCCCCGCGCTCGCACCCCACGACGCGAGGAACGCGACCGTGATCGCCAGAGCGATCAGCAGCATCATCCCCGGCGTCCTCGAGCGCAGCTCCGACACCGCCCCCTGCAGGAAGGGCCGGCCGCCCCAGACGTACATCACCGTCCCGAGCACCGGCGAGATCCAGCCGACCCCCGCAACGTCGGGGAGGGAGTAGCCCAGGATCATCGAGAACATGCCGCTGAACACGACCACCGGCACCGCGAACACCAGCATGATCCAGAACAACCGCCGGAACTGGCCGACATGATCGCCGTGGCCGCCGTGGCCGCCGTGGCCGCCGTGGCCGCCGTGGCCGGCAGCGCCCGCCGTCATGTTGTGGCCTGCGTGAGGATCAGGCGCTCCGCGCATCTGGTGCCCGGCGTGCCCGTCAGGGGCCGTACTCACGTGATGACCTGTCCTTCCCGCGTCGACGTCGCGTGCTTCGACGGTGCGGTGAGCACTCTCGTGCTCGTCATCGTGCAGGTGGTGCTGCGCCATCATGACTCCTTCCGGCCGCTTCCGGCCTGATCCGACGGTATACCCCCCGGGGGTATCAGACAACGGGGTGATCGGGCGGAAGATTCCCGACTTGACCGAAGATGTCGGGGCAGGGGCAACGCACCACATCGATACGGGATGGGTTGGGCGGGTGCCTAGGCTGAGCGCATGAGTGACTCCAACCCGTCTGGCACGCCGTCGCCCGTCCCGGAGCGCCCCCGCTGGGTGAAGGTGTTCATGGTCGTCGTCGTCGTCCTCGCGATCGGCTTCATCGTCGTGCACCTGCTCACCGGCGGCGGGGCGCAGATGATGAATCACTGATGATGCTCGGCCCGCGAGCTCGCCGAGTCGCCCTCACCGTCCACGTCCTGGTGTCCGTGGGCTGGTTCGGCGCGGTGGGCGCGTTCCTCGCGATCGCGCTCGTCGGAGCGACCAGCAGCGACCCCTTCACGGTCCGAAGCGCCTACTTGGCGTTGGACCCGCTGGGGACGTTCGTCATCATCCCGTTCGCCCTCGCCTCCCTCGCCACCGGAATCCTGCAAGGCCTCGGAACGCACTGGGGACTGGTGCGCCACTACTGGGTGGCGATCAAGCTGTGGCTGAGTGTCTTCGCAACCGCAGTCCTCCTGCTGCACACGCGCCTCATCGAGACGATGTCCCTCGCCGCCCGCCACGGGCTCATCCCCTCCACGCTCGAGGGAACCCGCACGCAACTGGTCGTCGCGACCGCCGGCGGCGCCGTCGTTCTCGTGGTTATCACCGCCCTGTCCGTCCTCAAGCCTCGCGGCCGCACCCGGCTCGGGCTGAGAGCAACCCGAACGACCTGACCGGCGTTGAGTTCCGGCGTGTCAGCGCCGAGACAATGAGGAGGCGCGGGGGTGATCGCTGCCCGGGCGCAGCGCTATCCAGAGCCCGCACCGCCGGCACACGTACGCGGCGCCATCGTTGAGTGCGTGAACCTGACGTCGACGGCGGGCCCGTCCGCAGCAGGAACAGGTGACGGAGGAATCAGGGTTCACGGGCAGCGATCGCTTCCACGAGCTGCTCCGTCGTCGGAAGACCCGCCAGCCCGCTCGGCGTGAAGTAGATCCGACAGGCAAGATCCGTGGTCCGCCCGCCCGACGGGAACAGGTCTTCCCCGTCGAGGGTGATCGTCGGGGAACCCGCGAAAGCGACGCCGGCGGCGTCCTCCGGTGTCGCCAGAAGCCGGTAGGTGACGGGGATGTCGGAGTGGCCGGTGGACTTCAGCGCCTGGTCCAGGCGAGGGCCGACGTCCTTCCAGTTCGGGCAGTCGTCGATGTGAAGAACCTCGATCATCATTCTCCGATCATCCTCCCGCCGTGCGCGTCGCACCCGAGGAGAGCACTTCTGAGGTTGAGGGTGTCTGCCCCGGAACATCGATCGTCAGCCCGCTCGTGGCTCGCCTGTCGGCGCCCGCTCTAGTCATCGTCATCGTCGTCTTCTACGAGCTCGCCTTCCCAGGCCTCGCGTCCCTCGTGAATGGCGAAGAGAGCGATGACGAACCCTGCAACCGGGTCAAGCCACGCGGCTCCAGTGAGGGCGTAGAGGACGAGCCCGACGAGGGTGGAGACGCTCAACAGCACGCAGATCCGAGTCTCCGCTGCGTCCGCGAGGATCAGGGGGTCTCCGAGCCTCTTCCCGACACGCGTTTTCACCGCCGCAAGGACCGGCATGACGATGATCGAGAGGATCAGGAGCACGATGCTGACCGGGGAGGACTCGGGAGCGTCACCCGCGATCAGGCTGCGGATGCCCTCGATGCTCACGTAGGCGGCGAGGAGGAAGAACGTCACGGCGACAAACTTCAACGTGCGCCGCTCCTTCGCTTCGTCCGCCTCACCATGCCGCAGCCGCGCCGCCAGGCGCAGCCCTACCAGCACGGCGGCGATCGACTCGATGCCGGAGTCGATGCCGAACCCGATCACGGACACGAGTCCCGCGGCGATACCGGCCGCGATCGCGACGATGCCCTCGATGACGTTGTAGGCGACGGTGAACTGCGCCAGGCGCAGCCCGCGTCGGGTCAGCTGTTCGGTCTCGGCGGGGGTGAGTGCGCTCATTCGGTGGTCCTCTCGGGGCGGGGGTGACGGGTCAGATGGGTAGGACGAATCCGTTGATCAGGTTCTGGAGGCGGTAGATCAACTGGGTCCACAGGCCGCTGACCATGGCGGTGCCGATGAGGATGAGTAGCCCTCCGCCGAGGAGGTTGATGGTGCGGATGTGGCGTTTGAGGAAGCTGGTCGCGGTGGCGGCCCAGGAGAATCCGAGGGCGATCAGCAGGAACGGCAGTCCCAGGCCCAGGCAGTACAGCAGGCCGAGGAACGCGCCGCGGCCGGCGGAGGCGCCGTCCAGGCTCAGCGCGGAGATCGCGGCGAGGGTGGGCCCGAAGCAGGGTGTCCAGCCGAGCCCGAACACGACACCGAGCAGGGGTGCTCCGGCGAGTCCGGTCGCGGGTTTCCAGCGGGGGCGGATGGTGCGTTGCAGGAACCGGACCTGCCCGATGAACACGACGCCCATGAGGATCACGAGCACTCCGAGGATGCGGGTGACGGTGTCCTGCCATTCGAGCAGCCATGTCCCGAGGGCGCCGAACGCGGCGCCGTAGGCGATGAAGACGACGGCGAAACCGGCGATGAACAGGCCCACTCCGGCGACGAGGCGGCGCCGGCTGCCTGTGGCGAGGTCGGGGTTTCCGCCGATGTAGGCGAGGTAGCCGGGGACGAGGGGGAGCACGCACGGGGACGCGAACGAGACGAGGCCGGCGAGGACCGCGATAGGCGCGGCGAGCAGGAGTTGGCCGCTGAACACAGCCTCTCCCCAGTTCACGAGGCCGCCTCCGCGATGGTGTCCGCGATGAGGGTGTCGAGGATGGAGCGGGCGGTGACCCGGCCGAGGATCCGCGCGGCGGGTCGGCCGTCGACGTCGAGCACGAGGGTGGTAGGGACGGCGTTCGCGGCGAACTTCCCAGAGAACGCGAGGGCCACGGCGGCGTCGGTATCGATGATCGAGGGGTAGGTGATGCCGTAGGTGTTCGCGAACGAGGTGGCGGTGTCGGCTTGGTCGCGAACGTTGACACCGAGAAACGCCGCTCCGTTCCCGTCGTACTGCTCGTGCAGCGCTTGCAGGTCGGGTGCTTCGGCGCGGCAGGGGGCGCAGGCGGCGTACCAGAAGTTCACGACGAGCACCTGCCCGCGGTAATCCTCGGAGCTGATCGCGTCGCCCGTTTCGCTCGTTCCGGCGAAGTCGACCGGCTCGCCGCGGCTGCCGACAGGCCATTCGATGACGGTGCCGTCACCGGCGACGTAGTTCTTGTTCGACCCGCCGCGGTACTGCTCCGCGAGGTCGTCCCGCGCGCATCCGCTGGTCCCGATGCCGATCATCGCGAGCGGGGGAAGGGCCAGCAGGGCGCGGCGGCTGAGGGCGCTCACGAGGCGAGAGCGGCGTCGAGAGCGGCCTGGATGTCTTCGAGGCGTTCGAGCTGGATCGCCTCGTCGTTGACGAAGATCGTCGGCGTGCCCTGCACCCCCAGGTCCTTGCCCGCCTCGAAATCAAAGCGCACCCGCTCGAGCGTCGACGGGTCGGCCACATCCGCGTCGTACTGCTCCAGGTCGAGGCCGATCTCCTCCGCGAAGCCGCGGAACACGTCGGCCTTGGAGTCTTGGCTCTCGCCCCAGCTCGCCTGCGTCTGGAACATCCGGTCGTACATCTCCTCGAACCGGTCCTGCCGCGCTGCTGCCTCGACGGCGAGAGCGGCATTCTCGGAGTTGCGATGCGAGGGAATCGGGAAGTAGCGGGTCGCGAAGGTGACCCGGCCTGCGTACTCCTCACGCAGCTGCTCGATGGTCGGGTAGACGGCCGCGCAGACCTCGCACTCGAAGTCGAGGAACTCGACCAGCGTCACCTTCCCGTCCTCCGCCTGATCGAGCATGTGGGTGTTCTGCTCGAGGACGGGCGTCGCGGCGGCGACCTCTTCGCGGGAGGCGGAGAAGGGCCGGAAGATCGCGATCGCGGCGATGACCGCGACGACGAAGACAGCCGCGGCGATGGCGATCAGGTTGACCTTGGTGCTGGTTTTCACGGGTGGTGCTTTCTGTCAGGCCGGTGGTCGGCAGAAACAAGGGGACGGCGCCGTGATCCGGCGAACGGTGAGGCTCAGGGCTGCGCCTCGATCAGGTTTCGCTCGTCTGTGGTTGGGGCGCGTCCGCTCTGCCGAAGACCTGCAGGAGGGCCCAGCCGGCGATGCCGCAGGTGGTGAAGATGTCGGCGACGTTGAAGATCGCGAACCAGTCGACCGCGATGAAGTCGACGACCTCTCCGCCCAGCGGCGTGTCCGCGGCTCGGCTGATGCGGTCCCAGATGTTCCCTGCGCCACCGCCGGCGGCGAGAGCGAGAAGTGCCGGTCCACCCAGCGGAGCCCCGCGGATGGTCCGCACGAACACCCACACCGTGAGGGTCACAAGAATGACGATCAGTCCGACCGCCAGTGCAGGTCCCAGCTCGGAGCCCATCCCGAAGGCGACGCCGGGGTTGAAGATCAACTCGAACCGCGCTCCGAGAGCGAGCTCGATCGTGCGTCCGTCTTCCAGCGCTGTCAGGGCCCAGCTCTTCGTGAGCTGATCAAGACCGAACGCGGCCGCAATCAGCGCAGCGATGAAAGCCACTCGGAGGACGAGCCTGCGCGTGGCGGGCATCAGAACAGCTCGAGGAGTCGAGGCAGAACACCCGACTCGATCAGGATGAACAGACCCAGGCCGATGAATACGGCAGGCACGAGCCAGTGCTCGACCCTCTCCAACAGCTCGGTCACCGTCTTGTTCGTGCCGACGACGCGAGCGATCAGGCACCACACCGCGACGAGGAGGAAGAACACGATGATCGTGACCACCGTGTCCGCGATCGGGCTCGTGCGGAATACGGGCGTGTAGCGGGAGATGTTGTCCGCGCCGTTCGCGATCGTGATCCCCGCAACGCCCAGCAGCCCGACCGCACTGATCGAACTCTCGTCATCGTCGTCGTCATCATCGCCCCTGCTGCGCAGGGTGCGGATGAGCCCGTACAGACCGATCGCCAGCGGGATCAGGCCCAAAAGCCCCACCCACTCATCCGGGATGATCGTCAACCCGGCGGCGGCAACGACGCTGATCGCGACGAGAGTCGCGAAGCCGAGGTACTGCCCCGCCACAACCTTCCAGCCCGGCAGCGAGCCACGGGCGGACGCGAGGAACAGCACCGTCAGAACCACGATGTCATCGATGTTCGTCGCAGCGAACAGTCCGATTGCCGCCGCGATAGTGCCGATCACGGCGCCACTTCCACGCCCCGACGGACCTCCGATGCGGCAGCGTCCACGTCACGTGCGCTCCGTGCTTCCGCCCCGAACGTGCCGCACAGATCCGCTTGGAACCCCGTCGCCTCCAAAAGTGCCTCAGCGGACTCGAGAAGATCGATCAGCTCCGGACGGGCCAACGAGTAGAACACCTGCCGTCCCTCTGCACGCCCCACGACCAGGCCGCACTCGCGCAGGCAGCTCATGTGCTCAGAAGCCGTCGACTGCGCCACGCCCAGCTCCGCCACTAGATCACTGACCCGAGCCTCACCGTGCTGAAGTCGCCGCACGATCTGGAGACGCTTCGGGTCGGCCAAAGAGTGAAAGAGGGAGACGGCGGCAGAGGTGCCCCGCACGTGATCAATCGGCATGCACCGATGTTATCGACAGAAATCGATTTGAGCGACCACTGCCGAGGTGTTCGCGAACGATCGTTTACGAGACGGTCGACCAGTGCAGCGCCTCGATCGGCGCGTCGTGTTCCACGACCCGTGTCCGAGAGCTATGACGCGTGACCTACGTCCGCAGTACAGTCAGCTCATGGCTTCGATCGGATACGCGCGCGTCTCGACCAGAGACCAGAACCCTGACGCTCAGACCGACGCGCTCACCGCCGCCGGCTGCGCGAAAGTGTTCGTGGAGCATGCCTCCGGAGTGCTTGCGAAGCGTCCCGCGCTCGAGGACGCCCTCGACTACCTCCGCGAAGGCGACTCCCTCGTCGTGACCAAGCTCGACCGCCTCGGCCGCTCCGTGCGGAACCTGAAAGAGGTGGCCGACGGCCTCCAGCAGCGCGGCGTCGGACTGAAGGCTCTCTCCCAGGGCATCGACACCACCACTCCGGGCGGCCGGCTGTTCTTCCACATGCTCGCCGCGATCGCCGCGTTCGAGCACGACCTCATCGTGGAGCGCACCCACGACGGCCTCGCCGCCGCTCGAGCTCGCGGACGCAAGGGCGGCGGACGCTTCAAGATGACGCCCACGAAGGCGAAGCAGGCGCGCGCGATGTACGACGAGAAGACCTACACGGTCCAGCAGATCGCGGAGACCTTCGGCGTCTCCCGCGGCACCATCTACCGCCACCTCACCGAAGACCACTGAGAGCCGCCGCGACGAGCGTCGCGGAACACAGACCCAAGCGGACGCCGCCCTCCGGCCGGCGACGGTGCTGAGCGCTGCGCGCATTTTTGCCTGGAAGCCTTCGGCAGCGTACGGGCCTGCGGCGTCCACGCAAGCCGCTGCGCGGCCGGCTCCTCCGAGGTTCTCGGCACGCGGTCGCTGCGCTCCCTCACATCGCGCCGACAACCTCTCCTCCGCCGCCCTCCGGGTTGCACTCCCACCTCCGGCCCTGCTCGGCACTACGTGCCTTCCAGGCAAAAAAACGCTGGGAGAGAAGGAAGAACGTCCGAGCCAGACCACCCGCGCTGGCTTGACAAATCTGATTGAGAATCACGGCAAAAAAACGATGAGGAAGAGGAAGAACATGCAGCAGATCACCACCGTCAGCACCTTCGTCCCGGCCGCGAACGAGGACGGGATGCAGAGCCAGTTGCGCCGGATCGCCGAGCGCGACGTCGACCTCTCGGGCATGGAACGCAACGGGTGGGCGCTGGCACACACCGCCACGATCCCCGGCCCCGAGGGTGTCATGTTCGTGGACACCCTCACCCGCACCGAATCCTGACCCGCACCACCACCGAGGAGCAAACGCCATGTCCGACACCATCACCACCAGCCCCGCGGCCGAGGAGCCGACCCTCCTTGACGCGGTGGCCGAGTTCGCGTCCGTGTTCTCCCACGGAGACACCGCCGACGAGCTGGCCGTGCGACTCAGCTGCGCCGAGGTCGACGCGCTGGCCGGACTCCTGCGAGCATTCGGACGAGATGAGGCCGCGGACCTGTGGATCGCGGAGCACGCGAGCGACGACGACGAGGGCGACGCCCACACCCCGGAAGGAACCCACCGATGAGCGAGCAGCAGCAGACCACGCCCGACCCGGCGGCGACCTACCAGGCGGCCGTCGCGGCCTTCGCGGCCACGCTCTCCGACCCGGCAGTCACGGAAGCGATCGCCCCGACGCTGCCGTGCTGGCGCGCGACGGGCATCATCGACCTCCTCACCCAGGCCGGACACACCGACGCAGCCGAGAAGTGGGCCGAGCTGCACGCCTGGTCCCCGGTCAACGACGAGCACGACCCGCATCGCGGCGACCGGTGGGACGACTGATGCTCACCGTCTACTCGAAGCCGTCATGCGTGCAGTGCACCATGACCTACCGGGTGCTCGAGAAGAAGGGCATCGAGTACACCACCGTCGACATCACCACCAACCCCGCAGCGCTCGCGTACGTCACGGAGGAGCTGGGCTACTCCGCCGCCCCGGTGGTCGTCGCGAGCGACGAGGACCACTGGTCGGGCTTTCGCCCCGACCTCATCGAGAAGCACGCCGCATGACCGGCCCGAACGTCACTGGCGACGACTACCGGGCCGGGTACCTCGCCGGACAAGCCGACCGGCAAGGCGAAGTCGACTGGCTGGAGAACGAGGCCGACCGGCTCTACCGCCTCGCCTACGGCGACGAGCGCCGCGTCCCCGCCCTCACCGTCACGCGCGCCGAGCTCGAACAGCGCAGAGCGCTGTCCGAGCCGCCCGTCGAAGTCACCCGCCGTGACGCTCTGGCGTCCTGGGGCATCGAGACACCCCCTACCGACACCCCGGCCGCCGCGGCCGCGAACGAGAACCCGTCGACGTCGACGGGACCCACCAACCGCACGAGCAGGAGACGACAGATGAGCACCAGAACCATCACCGGCAACCTCGCCGCCGACCCCGAGGCCGTGCAGGCGGGCCGCGTGCAGATCGTGAAGCTGCGCGTCATCGAGAACACCGGCGAATACCGCGCGGGGGAGTGGACCCCGCACGACGCCCCGACCACGCACTACGTGGAAGCGAAGTTCGAGCTGGGCGAGCACGTGCTCGCCTCCCTCCACAAGGGAGACGCCGTAATCGTCGTCGGCTACGAGCGCACCGTCGCCTGGGGCGAAGGAGAGAACCGCCGCACCGGCCGTGTCCTCGAAGCCGACGCCATCGGCCCCAACCTCATCCGCGCGACCGCCGTCGTCACCACGACCACCCAGCGCGCACCCCGCCGCAGCGCCGCCCCCGCGGCTGAGTAGGACTCGGTCGTCCGAGATACTCCGCCATCCGCCGCAGAGTTCGCCGTTCTATGGCCGATATTCGCGGTTCTCCGTAGAGGACGGAGGCGGTCCGGGGTTGGGCTGCTGGAAGCTGCCCACGCCCAGAGCGGCGAGTCCCGCGGACAGCGCCGCGCCCAGAAGGCGGAAGACGATCACGAATGCCTTTCCGACGAACTTCAACACGTTTGCCATCACGAGACCATCGCTTTCCGGAACTGATCGCAACGCTAGTGGTTCCGAGCGAATCCCGGTGGGTTCGACTCCGAGCCGTTCGCGATCCGGACCGCGTAGAGGATGACGTGATCCTCCGGGATCGCTGCGCGCACTTCCGGGATCGCCGGGGCGCTCGTCGCCGCGTTGCTGCGCACCACCGTTGATGCCGATTCCGCGCGCGTCCGGTGTGCCAGTTCCCACATGCCTCCATCGTCGCATCCGACGCTGACACGACCCGCTCGAGCGTGGGGGCCGGCGGCGCCGGCCCGTGAGGGGCGACCCCCTCACGCTCCCCGGTGTCCCGTTCCGGGGCGCGAGCTGCACTCGCGCAGCGGCGACGGAGCGCCGCCTTTGGGAGGCCGCGATGCGGCCCGTTCCATCCGTTTTCTTCACCTCTCCGCGGTTTCAACCTATTTCGCTCCACCGGCTCCGTGCCACCGCTAGCGGACGCGCCCTGCGGGCTTATTTCGCCCGCTATCAGCGTCACTGCGCCACCTCCACTCAAACGGTTTTCCCCGCCGGAGAGGCAAAGAAAAACGATCAGCCAGAGGGAGCACCCACACCATGCAGACCACCACCGACTTGCAGACCACCGCGAAGACCTACCTCACGCTCGGAGGCACCCGCGCGGTCGACGTCCGCGTCGTGGGGACCGACCCCACGACGATGCCCTCGGTGCACGTCACCCGCCGCAAGTCCGGGGTCTGGGAGGCGTGGCACTCCGACCAGCTGCACGGCATCACCAGCGGCTCATTCCGCCACTGCGTCGCCCACGCCCGCCGCGCAGCGATCCGCCGCGTCGCCCCGTTCCTGAACCGCTGAGAGGACCACACCATGACCCGCACCGACACAGGCCGCGCCACGGCCGAACAGCTCGCGCTCATCCTCGCGATCAGCCGCGACGAGGACCCGGAGAACACCACCGCGACCGACGCGGAGATCCTCGCGCACACCCGCAACACGCTCGGACTGCCGGGGGAGTGCGGACCCGGCGGGATGCCTGTCTACGACGACGGCACCGCCGAGGCCGCCGCGCTGATCGCGTTCCTGACGCCCGCCGAGTAGTGCGGGGGAGGGGCCGGCCTTCTGGGCCGGCCCGTGAGGGGCGACCCCCTCACACTCCCCCGGGGAGCATGGCTTCAGTGGAAGTTGATCGTGGAGGGCGCAGGTGCCTTCCACGACTCTTCCTGATACGAGCGCGGGTCGTGAGCCTCACGGGGCGGCTCCCCGAACGGATCCTTCGGCAGCGCCGCCGGCGCTGTGGTGAACTTCGCGCGGAGCGATGCGGCGATGGAGCGAATGCGGTAGATCACGGCGTTCATGTCGTTCTCCCGTCCGGGGTGATCAAGCGTCACCTGCCCGAAGCCTACCGACGTCGTTTCTCCGGCGGGGCGCGAGCTCCGCACGCGCAGCGGTGACGGAGCACCGCCGGCGGGAGCCGCTACGCGGCGCGTTTCCAGGTTTTCTTCACCTCTCCGCGGTTTCAACCTATCTCGCTCCATCGGCTACGTGCCGTCTCTCTCGGACGCGGTCGCACGCTCCCTTATTTCGTCCGAGAGAGCCGTCACTCCGCCGACTCCACTCAATTGGTTGTCACTCGCCGGAGAGGCAAAGAAAAACGATCAGGAAGACGACAAAAGCCCCGTAGTTGGTCTAGAACCACGGGACTCGTCACCTTCATGGTCGCACACCGATTGAGGAGAAACCATCGTGACTATCACCACCGGAACCGGGACCGTTCAGCACATCGACCCGACCGTCCTCGTGATCGAGGCGAACGTCCGCACCAGCGCCCCGCTGACGAAGGACTTCATCGCGTCGATCCGCGAGAACGGCGTCATCACCCCGGTCCTCGCCCGCCGCGACGGGCACGGCAACGTCATCGTCCGCGCCGGACAGCGCCGCACCCTCGCCGCCCGCGAGGCCGGAGTCCAGACGATCCCGGTCTACGTCGTGGAGGGCGACGAGACGACCGCGGACCGGATCGTGCAGCAGATCATCGAGAACGACCAGCGCGCCGAGTTGAGCGTCGCGGACCGCACCGCCGCGTGGGCGCAGCTCGCGTTCGAGGGCGTCTCCGCCGCAGCGATCGCCAAGCGCACCGGCACCAAGACCGACGCGGTGAAGAAGGGGCTCGCGGTCGCGGAGTCCGCGACCGTCACGTCCGTTCTGCACGAGCACGAGCTGACCCTGGACCAGGCGGCGGTGCTGTTGGAGTTCGAGGACGACGCC
>NZ_PSUZ01000024.1:0-58545 GCF_002932095.1 Rathayibacter sp. AY1G1 | reverse complement strand
GAACGGGGAGGGACCGGGCGGCGGGCGCCCGATCCCTCCCCGAAGGCGGAGGCTAGGCCTCCTGGTCCTCGCGGCGACGGCTGCGGGCGATCAGGAGCGAGCCGAGGCCGAGGGCGACAGCACCTCCCGAGAGCAGCAGCCAGGAGCCGGTCTCCACTCCGGTGGAGGGGAGGCCGCCGGGGCCGGTCGGTGCGGTGATCGGCGCGGCCGTGGCGGTCGGTCCGGCCGTCGGCACGACGGTGGGCTCCGGGGTCGACGTGGGCTCCGGGGTCGACGTGGGCTCGGGGGTCGACGTGGGCTCGGGGCTCACGGTCGGCTCGGGCGTCGCGGTGGGCTCGGGCGTCGCGGTGGGCTCGGGCGTCGCCGTCGGCTCGGGAGTCGCGGTCGGCTCCGGTGAGCCGGTCGGCTCCGGCGTCGGCGTGGGCTCCGAAGTCCCCGGCAGCTCGACGGCGGCGCCCTCCGGCGCCACGGCGAGCAGCGCCCGGGCGACGTCGCTGAACGCTCCGACCGGGTGGTTGCGGAACACCGGCGAGGTGCCGAAGAGGAAGCCCTCCGTGCCCGACTCCGTCGAGAACGAGACGGCCGAGGCCTGCCCGGCCGCGTCGCTCCGGGACTGCCCGTCGGAGTCGACCCAGTGCCCGGCGACGAACGTGCCGTCCTCCGAGTAGCTCTGCTCGACCGCGACCGACTCGTCGAAGCCGGCGAACCACAGTGCCGGCGAGACGAACGCGGTGTCCTGCGGGTAGTCGCCGAGGACTCCGCCGCCGGGCGTCTCGACCGAGACGATGCCGTTGGAGCCGCTCGTGCCGGTCTGCGCAGTCAGCTCGGCCAGGCCGAAGTCGGACACGAAGGCCGCTCCAGCGCCACCGCGGCCGACGACGTCGCCGCCCGCCGCGAGGAACTCCTCGACCACGGTGCGGCCTGCGGCCTGCTCCGGGGTGAAGGAGAGGGCGCGTCCCACGTAGAGCACGTCGGCGCTCTCGAGGGTCGCGGTGCCCGCGGTGAGCGCGGCCGCGTCGACGGCGACCGCGTCGGCGAAGCCGAGCTTGGCCAGCGCGTCGCGGTCCTCGTTCGTGCCGGAGTAGGCGACGCGGAGGGCGTCGAGCGCCTTCCCGTCCTCGGCGCGCACGCGGTCGGCGGTGGTCGCCGTGAAGTCGACGCCGAAGACGGCGGCGGCTCCCTCGGCGGCCGCGAGCCCGGCGGCGTCGGCACGCAGGGCGATGGTGCCGTCCTCGAACTGCTCGAGAGCGACGCCGTCGGCCAGCAGCGCGTTGACGGCCTGGTACTCCAGGACGCCGCGCGGCTCGAAGGCGAGGTAGTCGGCGCCTGCCGGGACGGAGCCGACCGGAGCGACGGCGGTCACCGGCTCCAGGCCGACGGCTGGGAGGGCATCGGTGGTGGAGCCGATCGCCTGCACGTCGGCGCCCCAGAGGAGCGAGAGGCTCCAGGCCGAGACGTCGTACATCTCGGGCACACGGCTCGAGATGTCGCTGCCGTCGGCGAGGAGGACGTTGGCGAGGCCGCGGACCGACTGGTGCATGTCGACCAGGTAGGTGCCCGCGGGGTAGGAGACTCCTCCGACGCTCGTGGCGGCCGTGGTCCGCGACACCTCGACGCCGTGGGCGAGCAGCTGCGCGACGAGGGTCTCGGCGTCCGAGACGGAGCGCTGCGTGCCGTCGACGGGGATGACGTAGGCGCGCGGGTACTCGGTCGTGTAGACGTCGGTCTCGTCCCAGATCTCGGTCCACTCGGTCGGCACGCCCGCGGGCAGGTCGGCCGCGGAGACGTCGGCGGGGATCTCGACGGCGGGGGCGCCGGTGACGCCGCGCTCGAAGATGCTGACCTGGTTGCTCAGGAGCGCGTCGCGGTTGGCCTCGATGTAGTCGACGGAGGCGTCCATGACGATCCCGGCGACCTCGACGTCGATGTCCGCGTTGGCCTGGCCCTGGGCGATCTCCTCCGGAGTGCTGTTGGCCGTGCGGCCGAGCGGAAGCTCCACCGTGTTGGTGATCGCGCCCTGGAAGGCGACGTACTGCGGGGCGAAGATGGGGGGCCAGTCGTCCCAGCCCGCGCGGATGTCGCGGTAGGGGATGAGGATCTTCCCGGTGTTGTCCGTCGTGGCGCTGCCGTCCTCGGCGAGGTAGGTGTTGCCGGGCACGTCGGCCTCGACGACGCGGCGCTCGATCTCCAGCGCGGTCGCGTACGCGTGCGGGAGGAAGAGGTCGTACTCGTAGTTCTCGCCGTGCGGCGGGCCGCAGGGCTCGACCTGGAGGATCCCGGTGTAGCCGTGGATGTCGATGAAGTACGTGGGCTGGAGCACGCTCGAGAGGTCGCGGATCACGGCCGCCTCGCTGGTGGCTCCGGTGATCATGTCGCGGTTCGGGTCGTAGCCCGCGGCGACGGCGCGCTGGCCGAGGGCGCGGCCGTCGGGGTTGTTGGTGACGGTGAAGTAGAGGCGGTTGCCCTCGAGCAGCGCCTCGGTCTCCGCGTCCTCGGCGGTGGCGACGCCCTCGATGTACTCGAGGATCGCGTCGCTGCCCTCCCACTCGTTGCCGTGAATGTTGCCGTTGAACCAGACCGGCACCTTGTAGCCGTCCATCAGCTCGGCGTCGGCGGCCGCGGCGGCGGGCTCGTACTTGAGCCGGTCGCGCCACTCGGCCTGCTGCGCCGTCTCGGCCTCGGTCTCGGGGGCGGTGACGGTGACCAGGTAGATGTCGCGGCCGAGGCCGGACTTCCCGACCACCTGGGTCGAGACCCGGTCGGAGCGGGCGGCGAGCGCGTTCAGCTGCGGCGCGATGGCGTCGTAGGGGGTGACTCCGCGCAGGAGCGAGGCGTCGGTCGGGTCGACGGGCACCTCGGTCAGCGGGGTCTGCTGCGGGTAGCTGGTCGGCACCGCGATCGGAGCGGACGGCGGACGCACGATGTCCACGCGGGTGTAATCGGCGGGTGCTGTCGTCGTGGCGGTCGCCGGCGGGGCGACCAGGAGGCCGCCGGCGGCGAGCGCGAGCGCGGCGCATCCGGAGGCGAGGGCGGTTCGAGATCTCAAGCGGAGTTCTTCCCTTGTCGAGGCGTGACGGAACGGATCGGGCCCCCGTCGGCGTCTGGATCTCCGAATCGGATGTGAACCCTCTCAGGAAGATAGAGACTCCATGTTTCCGTCACGTGTCGGCCGGGTCACCTCCGCGAGATGCCTCTTCGGTACGCCTCGCCCGGCGACTCGAGTGCCCGAGTGGCATCCGGCGAGAGGAGGAAGGAGGGCCCGGTCAGAGGAAGAGGGAGAGGACGAGCGTGGCGCCGAGCGCGAGGACGGAGGCGAGGGAGACGCCGACGGTCACGGACTTGAGGGCGCCGCGGACCGACTGGCCGAGGAAGCTCTGCAGCAGCCAGAAGGTGTTCGAGGTGACGTGGATGCAGAACAGCGCGCCGGAGCCCGCGGCGAGTGCGATCAGCAGCGGGTCGAGGCCGAGTGTCGCGGCGACCGGCGCGACGACTCCGGCCGCCGTGATCGCCGAGAGGGTGACCGAGCCGACCGCGATGTGCAGCACGGCCGCCATCACCCAGACGAGCAGCAGCGGCGCGGTCGCCGAGGTCGAGAAGTAGCCCTTCAGGATCTCGCCGAGGTCGCCCTGCGCGATCACCGCGGCGAGCGCCCCGCCGACGCCGGTGAGCAGGAAGATCTGCCCACCGTCCTGGAAGCCCTTGGCGACCGCCTTCTCCATCCGCGCGGTTCCCACGGTGGACCGGCCGACCACTCCGGTGCCGATCACGGCGAGGAGGAGCGCGATGACGGGGTTCCCGAGGAACTGCAGCACCGGCAGCTCGACCCCGGAGACGGTGAGCACCGCCTGCGCGGCGATGAGCAGGAGGGCGAGGAGCATGGGCGCGAAGAGGAACAGGAGCGGGCGCTCGCGGGCGGCGTGGGCGTCCTGCGCTCCGGCGGGACCCGCCGCGTCCTCGACGGACGAGCCGGACGAGCCGCCCGATGCCGCTCCGGCTCCGCTCGAGGACGCCCCGCCGCTCCCCCGCGCTCCGAACGACGGCAGCCGTCCGCCGTCCGCGGCGGGCGACGCCCCCACCGTCGCGAGCCCGGTCGTGTCGTCGCGCACGACCAGCTGCTCGTCGCGCGCCGGGTCCCAGAAGCCGAGGCGAAACGCGAGCGACATCAGCAGGATCGTGACCACGACCGTCGGCGCCACCACCGCGAATCCGCCGAGCATCATCACGCCCAGCGGCACTCCGAGCAGCCCCGCGAGCGCGACCGCGGCGAAGCCGGGCACCATCATCACGATGCCCGTCTCGAGCCCGACGGCGAAGGTCACGGCGACGATGCCGGTGCCGGCGCGCCCCAGCCGCGGCGCGATCCGGCGCGCGAGCGGGGCCGCGATCACGATCAGCGCGTCGACGAAGATCGTCTGCAGGTAAGTGGCGAAGGAGAGGCCCAGCGCGTAGGGGATCCCGCGGCGGCCGAAGACGCGCAGCAGGCCCTCGACGAGCCGGACGACGGCGCCCATCTCGTTGAGCATCGCGCCGATGAGCACGCCCCAGCCGATCAGGAGGCCCGCCTCCATCATCACCTCGCCGAAGCCGGTGGTCATCGTGGAGACGGTGTCGACGGGGCCGAGCCCGGTGAGCAGGCCGATCGCGGCGGCTCCGACGGCCAGCGCCAGCACCGGGTTGAACCGGAAGCGCACGATCGCGACGACCACCACGACGATCACGAGGGCGACGACGCCCAGGGTGTACCACTCGGGCATGACGTCCTCCTCCGCCCGCGACTGCGCGTGCCGTCACACCCTAGGGGACCGCCGCGCACCCCCTCGCCCCCGCCGGGCACGGGGCCCTAGCGTGGACGCATGGCACTGACGCTCCCCGAGCCCCGACTCCCCTCCCTCCTCGACTCCCCCGTCCTGCGCTGGGGGGTGATCGCGCCCGGCTCGATCGCCGGCTCGTTCGTCGAGGCGCTGCAGAAGCACACCCGACAGCGCGTGGTCTCGGTGGGCTCCCGCTCGCTGGAGCGCGCGGAGCGGTTCGCGAGCCGGTTCGGGATCGAGCGGGCCTCGGCCGGCTACGAGGCCGTGGTCGAGGATCCGGAGGTCGACGTGGTCTACATCGCCTCCCCGCACTCGGAGCACGCCCGCCAGGCACTGCTCGCCATCGCCGCGGGCAAGCACATCCTGGTCGAGAAGCCGTTCGCGCCGACCCCGGGCGAGGCCGAGATGATCGTGCACGCCGCGCGCGACGCCGGAGTCTTCGCGATGGAGGCGATGTGGATGCGCTACCTGCCGCACATGGACGTCGTGCGGCAGCTGCTCGCGGACGGGGCGGTCGGCGCGCCCGCCGTCGTCTTGGCCGACTTCGGCGCCGCCTTCGACTTCGACCCCTCCAGCCGCATCTTCGACCCGGCGCTCGCGGGCGGCGGCCTGCTGGACGTCGGCGTCTACGCCTCCTCCTTCGTCTCGATGGTGGCGGGCACCCCGCAGAGCACCGTCGTCGCCGGCAGCATGACCTCGACGGGCGTCGACGCGACCGCGACGATCGTCGGCAGCCACGCGCACGGGGTGCAGTCGGTGGCCACCTCGACCGTGCTGGCCGACACCCGCCACGCGGCGAGCGTCGCGGGGCGGGCGGGGCGGATCGACGTGCACCCGTCGTTCTGGACGCCGGGCGGCGTGACGCTCACCCGCGGCTCCGAGAGCGGGTCGTGGATCGACGAGACGCCGCTCCAGGGCGGCGAGGGCCTCGCCTGGGAGGCGCTGCACGTCGCGCAGTACGTGACGGAGGGGCGCACCGAGTCGCCGCTGCACCCGCTCGACGAGGTGGTCGCCGTGGTGCGGACCCTCGACGACGCGCGCCGCCGGCTGGGCGTCTCGGTGTAGGGCGGGGCGGCGGGAGACCGCCGTTCCGGCCCTCAGCCCGCCGGCAGCTCGACGCGGAAGCTCGTGCGCCCCGGCTCGGACGCGACGAGGACGCGCCCGCCGTGGGCGTCGACGACCGCCGCCACGATCGCCAGGCCCAGCCCCGTCGATCCGGTCGTGCGCGCTCGGGAGGAGTCGCCGCGGGCGAAGCGCTCGAACAGCACCGGCACCAGCTCCGGCGCGATTCCCGGGCCGGAATCGGTGACCGTGACGACCGCGATCGGCCGCCCCTCCGACACCTCCTCGGCGAGCGCCGCCACGACCCGGGTGCCGGGGGGCGTGTGCACGGTCGCGTTCCGCAGCAGATTGGCGACCACCTGGTGCAGCCGGAAGCCGTCGCCGCGGATCTCGATCGGCTCCTCGGGGAGCTCGAGGTCCCACTCGTGGTCGGGGCCCGCGGCGTGCGCGTCCGACAGCGCCTCGATCACGAGCAGCGTCAGGTCGACGGGCTCCTTCTCGAGGTCGCGGCCCTCATCGAGGCGGGCGAGCAGGAGGAGGTCCTCGACCAGCGAGGTCATCCGGGTGGCGGCGGACTCGATCCGATCGAGGGAGTAGACGGCCGACTCCGGCAGCTCGGTCCCGCCCCGACGGGGCAGCTCCGCGTAGCCGCGGATCGCCGCGAGGGGAGTGCGCAGCTCGTGCGAGGCGTCGGCGACGAACTGCCGCACCTTGTCCTCGCTCGCCTGCCGCGACTCCAGAGCACCGGTGACGTGGTCGAGCATGCGGTTGAAGGCGGCGCCGACGCGGCCGACCTCGGTGCGGGTGTCGGCGTCCTCCTCCGGGACCCGCTCGACCAGCTCGACGGCGCCGCGGTCCAGCGGCAGCTCGGCCACGCGGGTCGCCGTCGCCTCCACCCGCTCCAGGGGCCGCAGGGCCACGCGGATGATCGCGGTGGCGACGAGGGCGACCAGCAGCATCGCCAGCAGCACCACCACGACGACCACCCAGGTGAGGGAGGCGAGCGTCTCGGCGACCTCGCCCAGGGGGACGCCGACGACGACGACGGAGCCCTCGACCGCCGCCGCGCGCACGCGGTAGGTCCCGAGGCTCCCGGGCAGCTCGATGGTCGCCTCCTCGCCCCCTGCGGCGACGGCCGCCGCGAGCACCGAGTCGGCCGGGTCCGAGAACTGCCGGCAGACCCCGTCGGCGTCGACGTAGGCGCCGATGAAGGAGCCGTCCGAGCCCTGGACGGCGGTGATGGTGCTGAGGTTCTGGCTCGGGCCGCCGCCGAAGGATCCGCTCGGGCAGGTCGTGGCCTGCTCGATCGCGCTCGACCCGCCGAAGCGGCTCGGCCCGTCGAAGTCCTGGAGGCGCGTGACCGACTGGCTGAGCGACGCGTCCGTGCTGCCGTAGAGGATCGAGCGGGCGGAGAGCACGCTGACCGCTCCCACGACGCCCGCCGTCACCGCGACGAGCGCGACCACGGCGACGACCATCCGCCGCCGCAGAGTCCACGGCGCGCGCCGGCCGCGGCGGGAGCCGCGGAGGGCGGAGCGGGTCGCGAAGTCGCCGAGCGACGGGCGGCCGGTACGGCTCACTGGTCGGCGGGCTTCAGGAGGTAGCCGGCGCCGCGCACGGTGTGGATCATCGGCGAGCGGCCGGCGTCGATCTTCTTGCGCAGGTACGAGATGTAGATCTCGACCACGCTCGACTTGCCGCCGAAGTCGTACGACCAGACCCGGTCGAGGATCTGGGCCTTGCTGAGCACGCGGCGCGGATTGCGCATCAGGAAGCGCAGCAGCTCGAACTCGGTGGCGGTCAGCTCGATCTCGTCGCCGCCCCGGCGGACCTCGTGGCTGTCCTCGTTCAGCACCAGGTCCCCCACGACGACCTCGGGGTCGTCCGCGTCGTTGGCGAGCAGGGTGCTGCGGCGGATGAGGCCGCGCATCCGGGCGACCAGCTCCTCGAGGGAGAAGGGCTTGGTGACGTAGTCGTCGCCGCCGGCGGTGAGGCCGGCGATCCGGTCGTCGAGCGCGTCCTTCGCGGTGAGGAAGAGGACCGGGGTCTCGCTGCCGTCCGCGCGGACCCGCTGCAGGACCTGGAGGCCGTCGATGTCGGGGAGCATCACGTCGAGCACGATCACGTCGGGCCGGAACTCGCGGGTGATCGTGATCGCGGCGCGGCCCTCGGCCGCGGTGCGCACCTCCCAGCCCTCGTAGCGCAGAGCCATCTGGAGCAGGTCGGTGAGGGTGCTCTCGTCGTCGACGACGAGGACGCGGATCGGCGTCCCGTCGGCCCGCTTCAGGCGGGTGCGCTGCGCGGGGGCGAGGTGCTTCGAGGGGGCCGGGGTGCTCATGACTCCAGTATCGGGAGTTCCCTATGGATCGGCTATGACCGGCCGATGCCGTCGCTGTGCGCTCCCGATGCGTCCTCCGCGGGATCGGCATCGAGCTCCTCCGGAGCGATCGCCGCGGTGCGCGCGTAGCCGCGGACCCGCCGGTCGATGAAGGTCGCCGCCCAGAGCAGGACGCCGATCACGAGCAGCACCCCCGCGATCCCGTACTGGGCCGTGTCGCGTCCCGAGGTGATCGGCAGCACCAGGTAGACGCAGGCGATCGTGCCCAGCACCGGCAGCACGGTGGGGGTCCGGAAGTGACGGTGCTCGACCGGCTGCCGGCGCAGCACCAGCACGGAGACGTTGACGACGGCGAAGACCGCCAGCAGGAGGAGCGACGTGGTCCCGCCCAGGAGCACCGCGATGGGGTCGGAGGGGTCGCGCGACACGTAGGCGGTGAGGAGCAGGGCGATCACCGTCGTGAAGAGGATCGCGGCCCACGGCGTGCGCCGTCCGCGCAGCACGTTCTGCAGGAACGGCGGCAGCACGCCCTGGCGGCTCATCCCGTAGAGCAGGCGGCTGGCCATCATCATGTTGATCAGCGCGCTGTTGGCCACGGCGAAGAGCGAGATGAAGGGCAGCAGCGTCGAGATCGGGAAGTCGGGCGCCGCGGCCTCGACGACCGTGACGAGCGGAGTGTCGTTGCCGGCCAGCTCCCCCACGGGGACGATCGCGACGGCGAGCGTGGACACGAGCACGTAGACCACGGCGGTGATGCCGAGACCCGTGAGCATCACGCGCGGGAAGATGCGGCTGGGCTCCTTCGTCTCCTCCGCCATGTTCACGGAGTCCTCGAATCCGACCATCGCGAAGAACGCCAGCGAGGTCGCGGTGCTCACCGCGAGCAGCAGCGACTTGTCCTCCGGCGCCTCGAACGCGACCACCCGCGAGAAGTCGGCCTGCCCGCCGAACACCGCGAAGAAGCACACGAAGATCACCAGCAGCAGGCCCGAGAGCTCGATCAGGGTGAGCACCACGTTCAGCCCGACGCTCTCGGCGACACCGCGCAGGTTCACCAGGGCGATGCAGACCATGAACACCAGCGCGATGCTCAGCCGCGTCCCCGCGCCGTCCCCGAGCCCGAAGCCGATCGCGAAGTTGCTCGCGAAGGCGCCCGAGGCGGCGGAGGCCGAGGTGATCCCGCTCGCCATCACGGTGAAGCAGACGAGGAACGTGACGAAGTGGATCCCGAACGCCTTGTGCGCGTAGAGCGCGGCGCCCGCCGCCTGCGGGTACTTCGTCACCAGCTCCAGGTAGGAGCAGGCGGTGAGCGTGGCGACGACGAACGCGATCACGAAGGGGAGCCACGCGGCCCCGCCCACCTCGGCCGCGACCTGCCCGGTGAGGGCGTAGATCCCGGTGCCGAGGATGTCGCCGACCACGAACAGCAGCAGCAGCTTGGGGCCGAGCACGCGCTTGAGCTCGGGCGGGGCGGACGTCTCTCTCGTGGCGGTCATCGTCGGCCCCTCCCGTTGCGGATGAGCGCGAGCCTACGACCGCGGGCACCGCCCCGGGAAGAGCGGGCGCCCGGAGAGCAGGAGCCGACGACACCCACCACTCTGCCGTCGCGCCGTGCGCAGCGCAGCCTCCACCTCGCCGGCGGGAGGCTGCGCGAGGCCGGCTGACCGGATGCTGCCACGGCCGGAGCCTGCCCGGACGTCCCGTGGGCCCCCGACCCTCCGCCCCGCGCGGAGCCGGGGGTCCGCCGCATGTCCGGATGCTGCCGTGCCCGGATGCTGATCTGGTGCCGCCGACGGGCCTCCGCGAGGCTCGGAGGACCACGACGAGAGGACGCACCATGACCGCCACTGCACCCGCCGCCACCCCGCACCTCGGCCCCGTCGCCGCCGGAGGCGCCCTCGCCTGGGCCGCGCTGTCCGCGCTGCTCCTGCTCGGGGAGCCGCACCCCGCGGCGGTCCTCCTGCTCGTGCTCGCCGCCGCCGCCGCGACCTCGCTGAGCGTCGTCGCCGTCGCCCGCCGGCAGCCCCCCGCCCGCCGTACCGGAGTCGTGATCGGTCTCCTCGCCCCCCTCCTCGCGAACGCCGGTCTCACTCCGCTCGCCGCGCTGGTCGGCCCGGCCGTGTTCGGAGCGGTAGCGCTGGTCCTCGCCGGTGAGCTCGCCGTCGTCGCGGTTCTCGCGCGGCGGCGCTGAGTGCGCGCCTCCTACACTCGGGAGGGTCGGGAGAACGGGGGGCCGCCGGTGCTGAGCGAGAACGCGATCGCGCTGTACCTGCACGCGTCCGTGCGCGGAGACTGGTCTCTCGAGAGCGCGTCGGACGAGCTCGGCGTCACCGTCGACGGCCTCCGCGAGGCGCGCGACGAGCTGATCGGGCTCCGGCTGCTCGCTCCGCTGCACGCGGGGGCGGAATCGCTCGCCACGGCCGCACCGGACATCGCCCTGGCCGAGCTGATCGCCGAGGACGAGCGGCGCCTCCTCGAGCTGCAGACCGGGATCACCCGCCGCCGCAGCGAGCTGATGGCCCTCGTCCCCGCCTACCGGAGCGCCCGCAGCGCCCTCGCCGCCGCGGAGCAGGTGGAGGTGATCGAGGACCCGGCGACCGTCCTCCGGCTGCTCCTCGACCTGCAGCGCGGAGCCTCGGAGGAGGTGCTGATCGCCGCTCCCGGCACCAGCAGCGTGGAGCGGCACGAGGCGAGCGACGCCGTCGACCGCGAGCTGCTCGGGCGCGGCATCGCGAGGCGGACGCTGTACCACGACCGCCGCCGCGACAACGCGGCCCTCCGGCGCTCGGTCGCGGAGCTCGAGCCGCTGGGCGCGCGGTTCCGGACCCTCCCGACGCTGCCCTTCCGGCTGGTGGTCTTCGACCGCTCCCTCGCGATCGTCGCCCGCTCCCGCGACGAGGACGACCGCGCCGCCCTGGTCGTCCGCTCCCCCGAGCTCGCGGCGACCCTGGCGCGCGTGTTCGACGCGGCGTGGGAGTTCGCAGCGCCCCTGCACGCGGCAGGTGCCGAGGAGGAGCCCTCCCTCTCCGCGGTGCAGCGGTCGATCCTGCAGGGCCTCGCCGCCGGGCTCACCGACGAGGCGCTCGCGGCACGGCTGGACCTCAGCGTGCGCACCTGCCGTCGGCACATCGCCGGTCTCTTCGATCTGCTCGGCGCCGAGAGCCGCTTCCAGGCGGGCGCGCTCGCGGCCCGGCGGGGCTGGCTGCCGGTCCGGCCGCGCTGAAGCCGGCCGTCGGCGAGCTCAGCGCCGCGGAGCCGCAGTGTCGGAACGGGGTGTCCGCTAGCGGACACGTCCTCTTCCGGCTCTTGTCCCGGCACTCTCCCAGGTCGAACATGGGGACCGCCGCCGACATCCCCGATGACGGGCGGCCTCCGCACCGCGACCCCGTACCCGACGGGACCGCGGCCCCGACGCCCGCGCCGTACCCGACGGACCGCGGCGCATCAGCGACCTGAGCCGAACGCGCGCACAGGCGCTCCTCCGGCGCGCCGTCCGGTACCCCCGACCGACGACGCTCCGGGCCCCCGCTTCCGCCTACCCGAAGAGCTCACCCGTGAACCCCAGCACCCCCGCCCGCCCTGTTCCTCCCTCTCCACCCGAGATCCGTCCGCTCCTGACGCGCCAGCAGCGCGTCGCCAGCCCCCGTGCCGTCACCAGCCGCGCCAAGCAGCAGTCGCCCTCGCTCATCATGATCGTGCTGCTCTCCGGCGCCGGCGCTCTGCTCTACGGCGCCTTCCTGCTCAACCCGCGCAACATCGGCGACCCCCTCCCGTTCGCCATCGTCATCATCTGCGAGCTGTACCTGATCGGCCAGGCCGCGCTCACGATGTGGACCGCCCTGTCGAGCACCTACGACCCGCGCGACTCCGCCTTCCACTCCGCTCGAGCGACGCTCTACGGGAGCCCGGTCGACGGCATCCCGATCGGCGAGGACCTCTACCTCGGCCGCCGCCGCATCACCGTCGACGTCTTCATCACGACCTACAGGGAGGACCCCGCGATCATCGAGGAGACTGCCCGTGCGGCCCGCGACATGCGCGGCACCCACGTGACGTGGCTCCTCGACGACGGGGACGACCCGCAGGTCGCCGCGATCGCCGAGCGCCTGGGCGTCCGCTACGTGGTGCGCGAGGACCGCGCGGGTGCCAAGGCCGGCAACGTGAACCACGCGCTCCGTCTGACCGACTCGGACTTCGCCGTGATGATCGACGCCGACTTCGTGACCGTGCCGGAGTTCCTGGAGGAGACTCTCCCCTTCTTCGCCCACGACGACGTCGCCTTCGTGCAGGCCCCGCAGGTCTACGGGAACGCGCACAACTTCATCTCGCGCGGCTCCGCCTACATGCAGATCGTCTTCTACGCCCTCACCCAGCCGGGCAAGAACAAGTACAACTCCGCCTTCTGCGTGGGCACCAACGCCGTCTTCCGCCGCAAGGCCCTCGACGACATCGGCGGGATGTACGAGGGCTCGCAGTCCGAGGACATCTGGACGTCGATCTTCGTGCACGAGCGCGGCTGGCGCTCGATCTTCGTGCCGATGACCCTCGCGGTCGGGCGCACGCCCGAGACGATCGAGGCCTTCGTCCGCCAGCAGGTCCGCTGGGCCGTCGGCGGGTTCGAGATCCTGCTCAAGCACAACCCGTTCTCGCCGAAGCGCCGGCTCACGACCGACCAGCGCGTGCAGTACTTCATGACCGTCACGTTCTACTTCACCGGGATCGTGCCGCTGGGCCTGATCGTGCTGCCCCCGCTGCAGATCTACCTGAACATCACGCCGGTCAGCCTGGAGGTGCCGCTCGTCGAGTGGATCCTCTTCTACTGCGGGTTCTACGTGCTGCAGATCGGGCTCGCGCTGTTCATCATCGGCTCGTTCCGGTGGGAGACGCTGCTGCTGTCGACCGTCACCTTCCCGATGTACACGAAGGCGTTCTTCCTCGCTCTTGCGGGCCGGAAGCCGGCCTGGACCTCGACGGGCGCGACCGGGCAGGCCGCCTCGCCCTTCAACTTCATCAAGGTGCAGATGGTCTTCCTGGTGTTCCTGGCCGCGACCTCCGTCGTCGGCTTCCTCAAGGCGGAGTGGACCGCGGAGTACTCGGTGGCGCTCGCCTGGAACGTCCTGAACACCCTCACGCTCGGAGCGTTCGCGGTGATCGCGGCGCGCGAGCACGTCCTCCTGAAGCGCGCCGCCCGGGCCGAGGTGGTCGCTCCGAGCGGCCCCGCCGCCGCGGGACGCCACGGACTCGCCGTGGGTGCGGCATGACCGCGCTGCGCTGGCTCGGCTTCCTCGCCTCGTGCGCCCTCGCGCTCGGCGTCGCCGCCGCCGGCCTGGTCTACGCGAACAACTCCTCGCTCACCGTGCGGGCGGCGAGCGCTCAGCTCGTCACCGACGAGTACTCGCTGGGGACGCCCTACGCGGGCACGATCCAGGACCTCACGATCTCCCGCGGCGACGCGGTGGAGAAGGGCGACGTGCTCTTCAGCCTGCAGAGCACCGTCCTCGAGTCCGACATGCAGACGAAGACGTTCACCAGCGCCGATGTCGGCTACCGGATCGAGGAGGGCGGCCTGATGGTCTTCACGGCGGCGCTGGACGGCGTGGTCACATCGGTCGACGCCGAGATCGGCTCCTTCGTCGAGGAGGACCAGATGATCGCGGTCGTCGCGATCTCGGACTCGATCCACCTCGAGAGCGAGTTCGTGCTCGGCGCCCGGGACTACTCGCGGGTCCCGATCGGCGGCACCGTCGCCGTGGCGATGCCGGACGGGACGACCGTCGACGCCGAGATCTACGACGTCGAGGTGGAGCGGTTCCACGAGGGGCGGGCGACGACCTTCATCCGCGCGCGCACCGACGAGATCACGACGCAGGACTACACCGTGGTCGGAGCTCCCGTCGCGGCGGAGGTGCGGCTCCGCGACGACGACGACGGCTTCGGCGGCTGGCTGGTCGCCCAGCTCGGCAGGCTCTTCACGCCGGGCGGATTCGCGCGGTGAGGCGCGGGGCGGGGGCGGCCCTCGCTCTCGCCCTCGCGATCGCAGGCCTCACCGGATGCACGTCCGACGGCTCCGCGTCCGACTGGGCCGTGGCAGCGTCCGTGCACGCGCGGGAGCTGCCGCAGGTCCCCGGCCCCTACGCGGGGACGGCGCGGCTCGCCGAAGGGGTGCGGCCGCCGACGAACTCGTGGGTGTCCGGACCGGTGTTCGGGGAGGATCTCCCGCTCTACTCAGGGATCCTCACCGTCACGCCGCGCGCCGACGGCTTCACCGTGGGCCTCCCGATCGTGGAGGCGGCTCCGCGGACCGTCTACGCCCTCGCCCGGGACGATCTCACCGTGACGGTCCCCTCGAGCGCGGTGGCGCTCTCCGCGTTCGACGACCTCGTCGCGCACTGGAGCCTCGCGGGTGCCGGTGAGCTCGTCGCAGCCGAGGGCTGGCCCTACGCCTCCTACCGGACCGAGAGCGCCCAGACTGTGCTGATCGGAGGCGCCACCGCTCCCGAGCGCGCGGCCGGCGGCCTGCTCCTGGTCACCGCGGGCGGACAGCGGTACGGGCTGGTGGCGCCCGCCGCCGCCCTCGATACGTTCCCCCGGATGACGCTGGACGGCACGCTGCTCCTCTTCGCGGTGCCTCCGGGAGCGAGCAGGGCGCGGATCGACGAGCTTCGGCGTCGTGCAGTGCCCCTCGAGGGCGCGAGCGTCTCCCACGACGTCACGGCGAGCACCACCACCACGACCTACGCGCTGCGGACCGAGGGCGGCGCCGAGACGTTCTTCGGCCTCGGGGCCGAGGGGGCGATCGGCTACGACACGCTCTACGGCCGGGTGGGGCTCCGTGCGGGAACGTCGTTCTCCCGCGCCGCCCCCACTATCGTCGAGTCGGGGGCGCTCGATCTCGGCTCCCTCACGGCCGAGGAGAAGACGACGCTCCGGACGCAGGTGCCACTCGACGCCGCGGCCACCCGCTTCGCCGCGCCCGACACCTACGGAGCCGGCAAGGAGCTCTACCGCGCCGCTGCTCTGCACCGTCTCGCCGTCGACCTCGGCCTGGAGGAGGTGGCGGCCGACCTGCACGACCGGATCGCCGCCGAGCTCGACCAGTGGCTCGACCCGCGCGGCTGCGCACCGGGCGCCGTGAAGTGCGTCGTCTACGACCCGGTGCTCGGAGGCGTCGTCGGCTCCGCGCCGTCGTTCGGGTCCGACGCGTTCAACGACCACCATTTCCACTACGGCTACCTGCTCTCCGCCGTCGGGATGCTGGCCGCTGAGGACCCGTCCCTCCTCGAGCGGTACCGGACCGTCGCGGACCTGCTCGCCCTGGATCTCGCCTCTCCCGTCGACACCGCCGAGTTCCCGCGGCTGCGCGTGTTCGACGCGTACCGCGGCCACTCCTGGGCCTCGGGGCTCGCGCCGGCCCGGGACGGCAACGACCAGGAGTCGGTGTCCGAGGCGGTCAACGCCTGGAACGGCCTCGCCCTCTGGGCCGCCGCCTCCGGGAACGCGCCGCTGCTCGAGGAGGCGCGCTGGCTGCTCTCCCTCGAGACGCAGGCGGCCGCAGACCTCTGGCTGAGCCCGGAGACGCCGGTCGGCTTCGAAGCGCCGTTCGTCGCGATCAACTGGGGCGGCAAGCGCGACTACGCCACCTTCTTCGACGCGACACCCTCGGCGCTGCTGGGGATCGAGCTGATCCCGATGCCGCCGTCGACCGCGTTCCTCCCCGACCCCTCGCGGGTCGACGAGCTCGTGGCCGGAGCCCCAGGCGCGCCGCTCGCCGACTACGTGCTGATGCTGCAGGCGACCAGCGACCCGGCCGCGGCTCTCGCGCGGGCGGAGCGCCTGCCGGACTCCTCGATCGACAGCGCCGACTCGCGCAGCTACCTGGTGGCGTGGATCCTCACCCGCTGATCCCGCACAGCCCGCTCAGCCCGCGTGCGCTCCGAGGAACGCGAGCGCCCGCGGCCAGGCGTCGGTCGCCGCCTCGGCCTGGTAGGTCTGCTCGTTCGCGTCGTTGAAGAAGGCGTGGCCCGCTCCCGGGTAGACGACGACCTCGACGTCCTTGCCCTCGGTCGCCTCGCGGATGCGCGGCACCTGCTCGACGAGGGGAGCGTCCTGATCGCCCAGGAACGCCAGCACCGGCACCTGCAGCGCGCCGAGCTCCTCGGCGGACGCGGTGACGTGCCCGTAGAACGGCACGGCCGCCGCCAGCCGCGGCTCGGCCAGCGCGAGCGCCCACGAGAAGGTGCCGCCGTAGCAGAACCCGGTGACGGAGACGCTGGTCGCGCCCTCCTGGCGCAGGAGCCGCTCGACGAGGGCGCGGAGGATCGCGACGGTGCGCGTCGCGTGCTCCGGAGTGAAGACGGGGGCGAAGAAGGTGCGCAGCTCGACCTGGCGCGGCAGGCGCCGCACCGGGTGGTCGTAGTCGGCGCGCCGCTCCTCGTCGAGCTGCTCGAGCAGGCCGCTGTCGGCCAGGAGCTCGGGGGCGACGACGCTGTAGCCCTCGGCCGCGTAGCGGTCGGCGACCGAGCGGATGTGCCCGTCGACCCCCCAGACCTCGTGGATCAGGATCAGCGCCCGGCCGCCCTCACCGCTGCGGTACACCGGTACGTCGTGCTCGGCCAGGGTCCAGGTCTCATCGCTCGTGGGCATGCTCGCACCCTAGCCCCGGACCCCGGGAGCACGCGTCGTCAGAAGTCGTACTCGCAGTTGCGGAGGTTCGCCACGTCCTCGGTGAGCGTCGGCTCCCCGCCGAGCAGGAACGCGTAGTTCTTCGAGTTGGAGGCCAGGAAGCGCAGCGTCGAGTCGTGCACGCAGTCGCGCTCGGTCAGCAGCACGGACGAGCCCAGGGCCGCCGCCGTCGTCGCTCCCGAGAGGGCGTCGGCGAAGGAGGACCCCGCGGCGAGGAAGACGCTGTCCTGCAGCAGCGACTGGGGGTAGGCGCTGTTCAGCTCGACGCTGGTCTCGTAGCGGTCGCGGCCGGCGATCCTCGAGACCGAGGGGGCGAGGCCGCGACGCTCGAAGTCCGCCACGTACGCGTCCCGGATCGAGGGGTCGCCGCCGAGGAACTCCACGTGCTCCGGCGCCAGGGCGCGCACCGCGGTCGCGGTCGCGGAGTCGGCGCCCGAGGTCGCACCGTCGACCAGCAGCACGGGCTGCGCACGCCAGCCGGCGATCGGCGCGGCCGACAGGGCGTCAGGGAAGTTCGTGCCGGTCGCGACGAACATGTTCGAGTAGGGGCCGGTGCCGAAGGCGTCCGCGACGATCCGGCGGGAGGTGTCGTAGCGGTCCGTCCCGCCGATGCGCTCGGTGCCGCCGACGATCGAGCGGATCGCGGACAGGACCCCGGGGCTCACGCTCAGCTCGCTGCCGACGACCACGACCCGCTCCGGGCGGAGGCGGCGGATCTCGTCGGAGACGACCCGAGGCAGGCGGTCGGGATCGGTGAGCAGGAGCGCGCCTCCGAGGGCGGCGGCGGCCGGGCCGGCGCTCAGCGCATCCGGCCAGTTCGCCCCGCTGGCCACGTAGAGCACCGGGATGCCCGGGGAGAAGTAGCCCGTCGCCTCCACCGAGGTCGCGTAGCGGTCCGATCCGGCGAGGCGGCCGGTGTACTGCTGGTAGTCGCTGCTCAGCGAGAGGTCGATCCCGGCGGCCGATCCGCCCACCGGGACGCGCACGTCGCCCGCGTCGCCCGAGCGGAGGACGTGGTCCCAGTAGCTGTCGTCGATCACGTCGTCGCGGCTCGACGCCCGGACGAGGTAGTCGCCGGGGACGACCTGCTGGAACGAGTACGGGTTGTCGCCGCCCGTGATCAGGTCGAGCTCGCCGGTGCGGAAGTAGCCGTCGGTTCCCGGGTCGCGGTACCAGATGTCGACGCGCTGGTCGCCCGCGACGCCGCTCAGGCGTCCCTCGAGCGAGCCCAGCCGTGCGGTGCGCAGCTGCACGCCGGCCGCAGGGGCCTGGAGCGGCTCGGCGCTGCGGGCGACGGCGCTGCCGCCGGACCAGAGGTCGGCGTACAGGTCGGCGTTGTCCTTGATCAGCAGGTAGTAGGTCTGCCCGGCGGTGAGCCCGTCGATGCTGAAGGTGAGGTCGCCGGCGACGGAGTGGTTCCCGAGGAGCCCCGCCTCGCTCGACCAGACCTCGACGTTCAGGAGGGCGCCGCGGGGAGTGGTGGTCGCGATCGAGCCGTCGGCCTCCTCGACCACGACACGGCCGCTGATCGACGCCGCAGCGCTCGCACGGGCGGCGCTCGGCGCCTCGTCCGGCACGGCAGGCAGGGGGGACTCGGCGCTGGGCTGCCAGAGAGGCTGCCCCTCGGGGAGCACGATCGAGCGGGGCGCGTCGGAGGCGGCGCCGAATGCGGCGACGGGGGCGGCCGACGGCGCGGCCGCCGATGCGGCGGAGGCGAGCGGGCTGGAGGTGATCGCCAGGGCGGCGACGAGGACCGCGGAGGCGGCGGACCTCAGAACGAGCGGGGACACGGCGGAGTGCCTGCTTCCAGGAGGAGGTCGCCCTGCGGCCGACCCGGCGGAGGGGATCGCGCTCATGCTAGCGGCGGCCCGCGCCCCGTCGTCCTCCCCGATCAGGGGTCAGGAGACAGGCGGCGCGACGAGGATGTCGTCCCACTCCAGAGCACGCTCGAACAGGAAGCCGTGCCGCTCGTAGAGGCGGCGGGCGTCGCTGCGCTTCAGCACGTCGAGCCGGAAGGGCAGACCCGGCCGCGCCTCCTCCGCCATCACCCGACGCAGGACGGCGCCGCCGACTCCGCGTCCCTGTGCGTGCGGCGCCAGGTAGAAGTGCTCGATCCAGACCGCGTCCGGCTCGACCCGCGCGGCGATGCTCCCGGCGAAGGCGCCGTCGAGCTCGATCACCCGGGTGAGCTCGGGCCGGTAGCCGTCGAGGAAGCGGTGCCGCACGCGGTGCTCGTCGTAGCGGTCGAGCGTCTCGAGCGACGGGCGCATGACGACCGCGCGCAGCTCGGCGATCGCTGCGGCGTCCTCCGCGGTGGCGGGGCGGAGCGACCAGCCGGCGTCGTCGGCCACGGTCAGCGGCCGCGGGGCTTGCGGGTGCGCCGCACCGCCGGCGCGGACGCCTTGGCGCGGGCCGGCTTCTTCTTGCCGCCGCCGGCCCTCTCCGCCTTCTCGCGCGCCTCCCGCGCCTTCGCCTTGGCGGCCTTCGCCCGCGACTCGACCTTCGGCGTCGCGGCGGTTCCGCGCGTGGTGTTCGCGCTGCGGCCGCGGACGACTCCGATGAAGTCCTCGACATCGTCGCCCTTGTCGTCCGTCACCCAGGCGAGGCGGACGGAGGAGGGAGCGACGCCGGTCACCGGCACCGCGGTGACGTCCTTGCGGCTGTGCACGCGCGCCACCGACTGCGGCACGATCAGCACGCCCACTCCGGCCGCGACCTGCTCGACCGCGTCGTCGAGGCCGGCCATGCGCGGCAGCGGGCGCCGCGAGCCGTCCGCGAGCTCCTCGGCGACCGCGGCCCACTCCGGCACGTCCTCCGGATCCTGGAGGAGATGCTCGCCGGCGAGCTCGGCGACGTCGAGCTCCTCCGCGGCGGCCAGGACGTGCTCGCGGCCGACGACGGCGACGGGCTGCTCGTCGTAGAGGTGGATGGAGCTGAGGGCGGAGGAGGAGACGTCGCCGCGGACGAACGACAGCTGCGCGCGGCCGTCGAGCAGCGCCTGCTCCTGATCGCGCTCGGCGACGACGGTGATGCGCAGCGGGAGATCGGAGCGGCGCTGGCCCCAGACGCGGGTCCACTTGGTGGGGGTGACGCCGGGCACGAGGGCGACGGCGAGCACGGGGCCGTCGGGGACGGCGTCCTCGGCGTCGGAGTCGGCGTCGTCGGAGTCGGCGTCGTCGACATCGCTGTCCCCGGCGTCGCTGTCCTCGGAGTCGAGGTCGTCGGAGTCGCCGTCCTCGGAGTCGCCGTCGGTGTCGTCCGACTCGGTTCCGGCTCCGGCGCCGACCGCGCCCGATCCGGCCGACGCGTCGACAGCCGCCGCGTCCGCCCCGCCCTCCGGACGCCCCTCCGCCTCGGGAGCGGCCTGCGGGTCGACGGTCTCGGGCTGCTCGCTCATCCCCTCAGGGTAGGTGGTCCGCGCCGCGCCGGTAGGGTTGCCGCATGGCCAAGGCGACACAGACGATGAAGGCTGCGACCGCGGCGAAGAAGCTGCAGGTCTACCTGCCCGCGACCCCGGAGGAGTTCCAGGAGTCGGCGATCACGCGCGAGCAGTACGACGAGCTCGCCGCGAACCCGCCCGCCTGGCTCGTGCAGCTCCGTGAGGAGGGGCCGCACCCGCGCTCCGTCATCGCCTCCCGGCTGAACGTCTCCATCTCGGGGCTCGCCCGCGGCGGCGTCACCGAGGCGCTGACCACTCCCGAGATCCAGGCCCTGCTCGACGAGGTCCCCGAGTGGCTGCGCGTCGAGCAGAACCGCTACGCGGAGGTCCGCCGCGAGCAGGCCCGCATCAAGTCCGAGCGCGCCGCCAAGGCCGCCGACTGACCGCTCTCCCGCCTGCGGGACCCCGATCCGGCGCGGGCGACGTGGCCTGCGGACCGGAGCGGGATCCCGCCGAGGGGAGCCGCGCGGCTACTGGTTCGAGAACGCGGCGTCGAACGACGCGGTCGGGGTCCTCCAGAGCAGCGAGCGGATGAAGCCGACGGCCTCCTTCGCGCCGTGGAGGCGGTCCATCCCGGCGTCCTCCCACTCGATGGAGATCGGGCCGGAGTAGCCGATCGACTCCAGCGCGCGGAACGCGTCCTCCCACGGGACGTCGCCGTGCCCCGTCGAGACGAAGTCCCAGCCGCGGCGCGGGTCGCCCCAGGGCAGGTGCGACCCGAGCACGCCGGCGCGGCCGTTCTTCGGGCGCAGGCGGGTGTCCTTGCAGTCGACGTGGTAGATCCGGTCCTTGAAGTCGACGATGAAGCCGACCGGGTCGATGTCCTGCCACATCATGTGCGACGGGTCCCAGTTGAAGCCGAAGGCCGGGCGGTGCCCGATCGCCTCGAGGGTGCGCACGCTCGACCAGTAGTCGTAGGCGATCTCGGACGGGTGCACCTCGTGCGCGTAGACCACGCCGTTCGCGTCGAACTCGTCGAGGATCGGGTTCCAGCGGGTCGCGAAGTCCTCGTACCCCTCGTCGATCACGGAGGCCGGCACCGGCGGGAACTGCGCCACGTAGGGCCAGATCTTCGAGCCGGTGAAGCCGACGACCACGTCCACGCCGAGCTTGCGGGCGACCCGCGCCGAGCGCTTCATGTCCTCGGCGGCGCGCTGACGCACCCCCTCCGCGTCGCCGTCGCCCCAGGTGTAGTCGCGCACGAGTGCCTTGTGGCGGAAGTCGATCGGGTCGTCGCAGACGGCCTGGCCGGTGAGGTGGTTCGAGATGGCGAAGACCTCGAGGCCGTAGCGGTCGAGGATCTCCAGGCGCGAGGCGGCGTAGGCGTCGTCCTCGTCCGCGCGCTTGAGGTCGAGATGGTCGCCCGAGGCCGCGATCTCGAGTCCGTCGTAGCCCCACTCGGCGGCGAGTCGGGCGACCTCCTCGAAGGGCAGATCGGCCCACTGGCCGGTGAACAGCGTCACGGGGTGGGTGGCGGGGTAGGTCTTCTCGTCGCTCATGCGGCGATCTCCGTCCGGTCGTCGGCGGCGGGCACGGTCACCCAGGCGCCTGTCTCGGCCGCGTCGAGCACGGCCTCGGTGATGCGCGCCGCGCGGAGGCCGTCGGCGAAGGTCGGCAGACCCTCCACGTCGGCGCCCGCCACGGCGGCGTAGGTGTCGCGGGCGAACGCCGTGAAGGCGTCCTGGTAGCCCATCGGATGACCGCTCGGCACGATCGAGAGCCGGGCCGCATCGGGCGCGAGGATCGAGGCGTCGCGCGGCACCAGCAGGGCGCTGTCGCGCCGGCCGACCCACAGCGTCTCGGGGAGCTCCTGCTCGAAGCGCAGCGACTCCTCCAGCCCGGACACCTCGAGCACCAGCTCGTTGCGGTGGCCCGCGGTGACCTGCGAGACGAGGAGCGTGCCGACGGCGCCGCCCTCGAGCCGGACGATCAGGCCGGCCACGTCCTCGGTGCTCACCGGGCGGCCGCCGCGCTCGGCGTGGACGGTGCTCGTGATCGCGGCGAGTGAGTCGATCCGGTCGCCGGTGACGAACTCCAGCAGGTCGACCAGGTGCGAGCCGATGTCGCCGAAGGCGCGCGAGCGGCCGCCGGCGGCCGGGTCGACGCGCCAGTTGTCGTCGGAGGCGCCCAGCAGCCAGTCCTGGAGGTAGCTCCCGCGGACGGTGACCAGGCGGCCGGTCTCGCCGGAGGCGACGCGGGCACGGGCCTCGCGCACCATCGGGTGGAAGCGGTAGGCGAACGGGACGGTCGCCACCACGCCGGCGGAGGATGCGGCCGCAGCGAGCGACTCCGCCTCCCGCAGCGTCGCGGCGAGCGGCTTCTCGCACACCACGTGCTTGCCCGCCTCGATCGCCGCGAGCGCGAGTGCGGCGTGCGTGGCGTTCGGGGTGCAGACGTGCACGAGGTCGATGCTCTCGTCCTCGATCAGGGCCCGGGCGTCCGGGTAGGCACGCTCGACGCCGAGCTCGGCCGCCGCCCGCTCGCCCTTCTCCGGGGTGGAGGAGGCGACTCCGGCGAGCACCGCTCCGGCGCTGCGGGCCGCGCGGCTGTGCACGGCCGCCATGAAGCCGCCGCCGAGCACGCCGACGCGCAGGGGCGCGGGCATCAGGAGAGGGTCGCTTCGGTCGGGTCCCAGCTCTCGGGCAGTGCGGGGCGGGGCGTCACGGAGCTCGTGACGAGGACCTTCTCGCCGGTCTCGGCGGCCTCGAGGAGCGAGAGCATCACGTCGGTGACGTGGTACGCGAGGTCTCCGGAGGCGGCCTCGGGGCGGTCGGCCCGGATCGCACGGGCGAGCTCGAGCACGCCGGTGCCGCGGGAGGCGGTCGAGCCGGTCGCCGCGATGACCTCCGGCTCGGCGGACCCGCGGCGGTGCAGGGTGATCTCTCCGTCGTGCTGGTTCGGGTCGGGGAGGACGAGGGTGCCCTCGGAGCCGTTGATCTCGACGAAGCCGGTGCGCGGCAGGCTCGACTCGAAGCTCCACACGCCCTGGGCCGAGGCCCCGGACTCGAAGCGGAGCAGCCCACCGATGTGCGTCGGGATGGTCACCGGGAACTCGGTGCCCTCCTTCGGGCCGGAGCCCACGACGCGGGTGGCGCGGGCCTGGGACGAGACGGCGGTGACGCTCTCGACGGGGCCGAGGTTCTGCACGAGCGTGGTGATGTAGTACGGGCCCATGTCCAGCAGCGGTCCGCCGCCCTCGGCGAAGAAGAACTCCGGGTTCGGGTGCCACGACTCGGGGCCGGGGCCCTGGAAGAGGGTGAGGGCGGAGAGCGGCGTGCCGATGGCTCCGCTCTCGATCACGCGCTGCGCCGTCTGGAGGCCCGCGCCCAGGAAGGTGTCGGGAGCGGTCGCGACGCGCAGCCCCTTGTCCTTCGCCAGCGCGAGCAGCTCGATCCCGCTGTCGCGGTCGAGCGAGAAGGGCTTCTCGGTCCACACGTGCTTGCCCGCCTCGACCGCGCGGCGCGCGACCTCGACGTGCGCGGCCGGGATCGTGAGGTTCACGACGATCTCGATGCCCTCGTGCGCGAGGAGCTCCTCGACGGTGCCGGAGGCGGGGACGCCGAAGGCCTCGGCCTGGGTCCTCGCCCGCTCGAGGTCGATGTCGGCGACGAAGAGCACCTCGAGGTCGGGGAAGACGGTGAGGTTGGTCAGGTACTGGGTGCTGATGTTGCCGGCGCCGATGACGCCGACGCCCACGCGGCCGGTGCCGCTCATGCGCCGAGCCCCGAGACGTAGCGGTGGGCCGACTCCAGGCCCTCGAAGATGTCGCCGGCGTAGGCGTCTAACTCCAGCACGGGCAGGGCCTGCGGAGCGGCGGCGAGGATCGCCGGGACGTCCATCGCGCCCTCGCCCGCGGGCAGCTGCTCCTGGGTGTCGGCCGAGATCGGGCCGTCCTTCACGTGCAGGAAGCGCACCTGGTCGCCGAGGCGTCCGAGCACCTCGACCGGGTCGTCGCCGCCGACGGCCGCCCAGTAGGTGTCGAGCTCGAGGACCATGCGCGGGTCGAGCAGGCCCGCGAGGTGCTCGAAGGCGCTGCGGCCGTCGACGCGGTTCTCGAACTCGAAGGCGTGGTTGTGGTAGCCGAGCACCAGGCCGCGGGCGGCGGCGGAGTCGACCAGCGCGTTCAGCTCGTCGGCGATGCGGGCGACGTCGTCCGCGGTGGTCCAGCGGGTCGGGTCGACGTAGGGGTCGATCACGGTCTCGACGCCGAGCGAGGCGGCCGTGTCGAGGATCTCGTCGACGGTGGCGTCGCCCTGAGGGCCGAGGAGGCGCGCGTGGGCGCTGGGAGCGCGCAGTCCGCTGGCCGGGAGCGCTACGCGGTAGGCGTCGGCCAGGTCGACGAACCCGAAGAGCTCGACCGTGGTGAAGCCGATCGCCGCGAGGCGGTCGAGGGTGGCGGGAAGATCGGCCGCGAGCGGCTCGCGCACCGAGTACAGCTGGACAGAGAGGTCTGGGGGTGTGGCCACCGGTGGGGCTCCTGATCGCATCGGAAGGTGTGCCTCGAACCCTACGCGGACTTTTGCTCACGGACAAGCAAAACTAGCCCTGCGCGCCCGCCAAGTCGGGCGCCCGCCGCACAGAAGCACGGGCGCTGTGGTTGACTCTGGCCATGTCCCCGCGCCGCCGCATCACCGTCAGCGCGGTCGGCGAGCTGCTGCTCCTGCTGGCCGACGGGGCTCCCCGGACTCGGGCCGACGTGGTCGCCGAGACGGGCCTGCCGCGCGCGGCCGTCTCCGCCCAGCTCGACGTCCTCACCGCCTCCGGCCTGGTCGCCCGACAGGACGACGCCCCCTCCTCCGGCGGCCGTCCCGCCGCCCGCGTGGCCTTCGACCCCCGGGCGCGCAGCCTCCTCGCCGTCGACCTGGGCGCCGCGCACGCCGTCGTCGCCCTGACCGACCTCGACGGCACGGTCCTCGCCCGCCGCCGCGAGAGCATCGCCATCGCCGACGGCCCCCTCGCCGTCCTCGGCCACGCCCTCGACGTCGCCGCGGCCCTGCTCGGCCGGACTCCGGCGGCCGGCCCGCTCGCGGGAGTCGGCGTCGGCGTCCCCGGACCCGTCGAGCACGCGACGGGCCGCCCGGTGAAGCCGCCGATCATGCCCGGCTGGGACCGCTTCGACATCCCGGAGTTCGTCGGCCGCCGCCTCCCCGTACCCGTCCTCGTCGACAACGACGTGAACCTGCTGGCGCTCGGCGAGCACGCCGACCACTACGCCGACGTGGACGACCTCCTCTACGTGAAGGTCTCCACCGGCATCGGAGCCGGGATCGTCAGCGGCGGCGCCCTGCAGCGCGGAGCCCTCGGAGCCGCGGGCGACCTGGGCCACGTGCAGGTCCCCGGCGACCGCGGCGAGGCCGACCTCGAGGCGATCGCGAGCGGCTCGGCGATCGCCCGCCGGCTGACCGAGTCCGGGATCGACGCCGCCAGCACCTCCGACGTCGTCACCCTGCTGACCGGCGGGGACCCCACCACCGTCGAGCTCACGCGCGCCGCCGGCCGCGACATCGGCGAGGTGCTCGCCACCTGCGTGAACCTCCTGAATCCGTCCGTCATCGTCGTCGGCGGCAGCATCGCCCAGGCCAGCCACGAGGTCCTCGCCGGGGTCCGCGAGGTCGTCTACCGCCGCTCCCTCCCCCTGGCGACCCGCGCGCTCGACATCGTGCAGGCCGCGGCCCAGGGCGGAGGCGTCCGCGGCGCCGCCCTGATGGTCCGGCGCCACCTCCTCTCCCCCGCGCACGTCGACGCCTTCCTCGACGCCTGAGCCGCCGGCGCGAGCCGTCGCGCCCCGGTGAGACGCCGCGGGTCGGCGTGCCGATTCGACCGGGCGCCGCAGGGGGCAGAGAATGAATCGGTGCCCGACCTGCAGCTCTCCCTCCCCTGGGAGACGCAGCCCGTCTTCACGGACGCCGAGCCCCCGCACCTCCGGAGGGTCGTCGCCGACTCCTCGGACCGCGTCGCCTGGCTCCGCGCCCGCTCGCGCGGCATCACGGCGACCGACGTCGCCCGCCTCTCCTCCCCCGCCGCGATCGGCAAGGCAGCGCTCGACAAGCTCTACGGCACCGGCTTCGGCGGCAACGCCTTCACCGACCACGGCCGCGCCCGCGAGCCCGAGATCGCCGCCTGGGTGCGGAGCGAGCACGCGATCGAGCCCAGCAGCACCCTCTTCCACGCGAGCCAGGAGCGGCGCCACCTCGCCACGCCCGACGGCATCGGCCTCCGCGAGGACGGCCGGCTCGAGCTCTGCGAGATCAAGACCACGACGAAGCCGTGGCGGAGCATCCCGCGCCACTACCTGCGGCAGGTCTTCTGGCAGCAGTACGTCCTCGGCGCCGAGCGCACGCTCGTCGTCTGGGAGCAGCACCGCGACTTCGTGCCGATCGAGGGCGAGCCGAACTCCCGCTGGGTCGACCGCGACGAGGACGAGATCCACATCCTCGTGCGGCTGGCGGGGATGCTGATGGCTGAGCTGCACGAGCGGACGCGCGCCCGGTGACGGTCCTCCTCCTGCACGGCCTGGGCGGCGACCGCTCCCAGCCGCTGGGGCTGCTGCGCTCCGCCCTCCCCGCCGGCAGCGAGGTCATCGCTCCGGACGTCCGCGCCCACGGCGCCTCCGAGCTGCTCGGCGCGCCCGACAACTTCGCCCTCGAGGCGCTGGCCGACGAGGTGACGGAGGAGGTCGTGCGCGCCGGAGCCGCGCACAAGCCGCTCACGGTGCTCGGCATCTCGATGGGCGCCGCGATCGCCCTGCGCCTCGCGGTCCGACGCGTGCTGCCGATCGACCGCGCCGTCTTCGTGCGCCCCGCCTTCACCGCCGAGCCGCTGCCCGAGAACCTCACCGTGTTCCCCGTCATCGCGCAGCTGCTGCACGACCACGGCGCGAAGCGCGGCGAGCGGATGTTCCGCGCCTCGGGCCTGTTCGCGCGCGCCGCCGAGGTGTCCCCCGCGTCGGCGGAGGCGCTGACGCTGCAGTTCCGCTCCCCGCGCGCGGCCGAGCGCGCCGTCCGGCTCGCCCAGATCCCGCGGAACGCCGCCTACCGCGACTCCGGAGAGCTGGGCGAGGTCATCGCGCGCACCCTGGTGATCGCGGCCGAGCGCGATCCCGTGCACCCGGTCGAGGTCGCGGAGGCGTGGGCTAGGGCTCTTCCGGATGCGGACTGCGAGCGGGTGCCGTCGCGGGACGAGGGCTTCGCCGCTCAGCAGGACCGGATCCGCGGGCACGTCCGCGGCTGGCTCGCTCGGCGCTGAGGTCCTCGAGCGCGAGCACCAGGCCGACGAACGCGAGCCAGAGCACTGCGATCGCCGTCGCCACGAACTCGAGCGTGCCGCCGAGCCGCAGCCACACGCGCAGGAGCGACAGGATCCCACCCGTCCCGGCGACGACCGCCACCGAGATCCCGGCGGCGAGCGAGAGCCGCGCGACCGCAGGGCGCCCCCGCACGGTCGCCAGCTGGAGCATCGCGGCGCAGGCAGCCCCGAAGCCGAGCACGGCGGCCGAGGTGTGGATGAGGTCCTGCCAGCGGAAGGCCGGCCCGACCGGCAGCGGGCAGCCCGCCGTGCAGGTCACCTGCGAGGCGAGCGCGAAGCAGGCGGCCGCCAGGAGGATCGCGCCCGCCGGGCGGAGGGCGGGGAGCAGGCGGGCGCGCACCGGCCAGGCGCCCGCGGCGATCAGCGCGCCGCCGGCCGCCACGAGCAGAAGAGCGGCCTCGAAGGCGCCCGCCGTCGGCAGGTCCGGCGCGCCCATCTCGCTGACGTAGACCCAGCGGCTGGTGCCGATGCTGATCCGGGCGGCCAGGAGGACCACGAGCCCGGCCAGGACCAGGAGGGCACCGCCGACCAGCAGGGTACGTCGGCGTCGCATCCCCTCATCGTGCCAGACCGGGCGCCCGCGGCTCCGCGCGCCAATCTTCTCCCGAGGGTGACACCCCCGTAACAGCGCCGACTCATTGCCTCGATTGACTGGTCGCGGCGTCGGATGCGGGGATCGGGGGCGACGTCCTCGGCACGCTCCACCCGCACGCCTCAGCGACAGGAAAGGCGACGATGCACACCAGCGCGCTCGGGCACGGCCTCGCGATCGGCGAGATCCCGGAGGAGGTCGTCCTCCCCGACACGATGACGGCGGCGGTGATCGACGCGCCGGGCGACGCCTCCGCCCTGCACCTGGCGACCGTGCCGACACCCTCCGCCATCAACGCCGAGTTCACCGTGAAGGTGGTCGCGGCCGGCGTGAACCCGCTCGACGCGAAGACGCGCGCGGGCCAGGGGGTCGCCTCGCAGATCGCCTCCTACCCTGCTGTCCTCGGCCACGACTTCTCGGGCGTCGTCGTCTCGAGCCCCTACCCGGCGCATCCGCTGCGGCCGGGCGACGAGGTCTACGGCTTCGTCATGGTGCCGCGCTACTCGGGCTCCTACGCGGAGTACGTCAGCGTGCCGAGCGTCTCCATCGCGCGGAAGCCGTCGACGCTCTCGCACGTCGAAGCGGCCGGCGTCCCGCTCGCGGCGCTCACCGCCTGGGGCATGGTCGTCGAGCTCGCCAAGGCGCACGAGGGTCAGCGGATCCTCATCCACGCCGGGTCGGGCGGAGTCGGCCACTTCGCGGTGCAGTTCGCCGCCTACTTCGGCGCCTCGGTGATCGCGACCGGCTCGACCCGCAACCTGCAGTGGCTGCACGAGCTCGGCGCCGCGCAGGTGATCGACCACACCGCCGAGCGCTTCGACGAGCTGCTGTCCGGCGTCGACGTGGTCATCGATCTGGTCGGCAACGTCCACGACGACACGGGCTCGCGCTCGCTGAGGGTCCTCCGCCCCGGGGGCCTGATCGTGAACGCGCCCACCGGGAGCTGGCCCGGGTTCTTCGAGGAGGCGGCCGCTGCGGGCGTGCGCGCCTCCACCTACCGCGTCGCTCCCGACGGGGCGACCCTCGGCGTGGTCTCGCGCCTTCTCGAGTCGGGCGACGTCCGCGTCTTCATCGACGGCATCTTCCCCCTCGCCCGCGCCTGCGAGGCGCACGAGCAGCTCGAGACGGGCCACACCCGCGGCAAGATCGTCCTCACCGTCTCCGAGGGCTGACCTCGGCGAGAGGCCACTCGGATACGCCGCGCGGAGCGGGTCGCGTACCCGGGTGGCGTCTCGCGGGGAGGGTCAGGCGAGAGAGCGCTCGAGGACGAAGTCGTCCTCCCAGCGGTCGCCGACGAGGAAGCGCTTGCGGCCGACGACCGCGAAGCCGTGCTTGGAGTAGAACCGTTGAGCACGCGCGTTCTGCTCGTTGACGCCGAGCCAGACGCCCGCGGCACCGTGATCCAGCGCCTCCTCGAGGGTCGCGGCCATCAGCGCGGCCGCCGCTCCGGAGCCGTGCCGGCCGGGCAGGAGGTAGAACTTGCTGAGCTCGACGGTCGGACGCAGCCGGATCGCCGCGACGACGTCGGCGTCGGCGGGCTCCCCGCGCACGAGCATCGCGTAGCCGGTCAGCGCGCCGGAGTCGTCGTCGACCAGGAGCGAGCGGAGCGGATCGGCGAGGTGGTCGCGGAAGCGCTCGACCGAGAGCACGGTGCGCACGAATTCGGCCTTCGCCTCCGCGGTGGTGTGCGGCGGGCAGGCCAGTGGGAAGGTCGCGGCGGCCAGCTCGGCCAGGGCGTCGGCGTCGGCGGGGGACGCCCGGCGGACGGTCACGGGAGGCGCGACGGAGCGGAGCGGCGGATCACCGGTCCAGTATGCCGGGACGACGAAGGAGGGGGCCCGCCGAAGCGGACCCCCTCCTCACGTCAGTGCGTGCTCGGCTCAGGCCAGGACGTTGACGTCCAGCGGGATGCCGGGGCCGAAGGTCGTCGAGACGGCGGCCTTCTGGATGTAGCGGCCCTTCGAGGAGGACGGCTTGAGGCGGAGGATCTCGTCGAGCGCGGTCTTGAAGTTCTCCTGGAGCTGCTCCTCGGTGAACGCGGCCTTGCCCACGACGAGGTGCACGTTGGCGTGCTTGTCGACGCGGAACTCGATCTTTCCGCCCTTGATCTCGGTCACGGCCTTCGCCACGTCCGGGGTCACGGTGCCGGTCTTCGGGTTGGGCATGAGGCCGCGGGGGCCGAGCACCTTTCCGAGACGGCCGACCTGGCCCATGAGCTCCGGGGTCGAGACGGCGGAGTCGAACGAGGTGTACCCGCCCGCGACCTTCTCGATGAGCTCGGCGCCGCCGACCTCATCGGCACCGGCGGCCAGCGCGGCCTCGGCGGCCGGACCGGTCGCGAACACGATGACGCGGGCGGTCTTGCCCGTGCCGTGGGGCAGGATGACCGTGCCGCGGACCATCTGGTCGGCCTTGCGGGGGTCGACACCGAGCTTGAGGGCGACCTCGACGGTGCTGTTGAACTTGGCGGAACCGGTCTCGCGGGCGAGCGCGACGGCCTCGTCGGCCGTGTAGAACTTGCCCTCTTCGAGCTTGGCCGCGGCGGCCCGGTAGGCCTTCGACTTCTGTGCCATGTTGTTTCTCCTTGAAACGAGAATGTGGTTCTAGAGCCTGGCGGGCTCTCCCACGGGGGTGATGGAGTTCTGGTGGTGCCGCGATCGCGGCCGTGACTGCTGCTCGCGGGAGGCGGGGAGGTCCTGCGGAGGCGTATCCGGACCGGGCGTGCGACCCCGCTGAGGGGCCGCCGTCGGGTTCATGAGGCTTCCGCGGTGGGTCCGCGCCGATGGGCGCGTCGCTCCCGCCGTCGAGCAGCGCGTCGCGCTACTCGACCGTGATGCCCATCGAGCGGGCGGTGCCGGCGATGATCTTCGCGGCGGCGTCGATGTCGTTGGCGTTCAGGTCGACCTGCTTCGCCTCGGCGATCTCGCGGACCTGCGCCTGGGTGAGCTTCGCGACCTTCACGGTGTGCGGGGTCGAGGAGCCCTTGGCGACGCCGGCGGCCTTCTTGATGAGCTCCGCCGCGGGCGGGGTCTTCAGCACGAAGGTGAACGAGCGGTCCTCGTAGACGGTGATCTCGACGGGGATGACGTTGCCGCGCTGCGACTCGGTCTGCGCGTTGTACGCCTTGCAGAACTCCATGATGTTGACGCCGTGCTGACCGAGCGCCGGACCGATCGGGGGCGCGGGGTTGGCCGCGCCGGCCTTGATCTGGAGCTTGATCAGGCCGGTGACCTTCTTCTTGGGGGCCATTCTGATTCCTTTTCTCAGGGTTCGAGCGGTCGGGGGCTCCCGGCCGCTCTCCCGCGCATCCGACGGTGCCGGATCGCGGTGGAGGAGGGTCGTCCGGCGCGCGCAGAGGCGGGCGCCGACACGAAAACCCGTACGAGCTTACACGAGCGGGGCCACCCCGACAGGGCGGAGGAGGGGCCGGCGCCCGGGTGCGCGCTGGCGGTGCCGGAGGAGGCGCCGCCCGGAACGGCGAACGCCCCCTCCGACGTGCGGAGGGGGCGTTCACGCGGCGCGGAGGCGACGCGTCAGAGCTTGGTGACCTGGTCGAACGACAGCTCGACCGGGGTCTCGCGCTCGAAGAGCGAGACGAGCACGGTGAGCTTGCCGCTCTCGGGCTTGATCTCGCTGATCGAGCCGGGAAGACCCGCGAACGAGCCCTCCTTGATGGTGATGGTCTCGCCGATCTCGAAGTCGACCTCGGCGGGCAGCACGCGCTGGGCCTGCTTCTGGCCCTTGGCACCGGAGGTCTTCGAGGGGGCGACATCCTTGATCTCGACGAGGCTCTTCAGCATCGTGAAGGCCTCCTCGAAGCGCAGCGGGGTCGGGTTGTGGGCGTTGCCCACGAAGCCGGTGACGCCCGGGGTGTGGCGGACGACCGACCACGAGTCCTCGTTGAGGTCCATGCGCACCAGCACGTAGCCGGGGATGCGCACCCGGGTGACCATCTTGCGCTGGCCGTTCTTGATCTCGACCACGTCCTCCATCGGGACCTGGACCTCGAAGATGTAGTCCTCGGCCTCGAGCGAGACCTTGCGGTTCTCGATGTTCGACTTCACGCGCTTCTCGAAGCCGGCGTAGGAGTGGATGACGTACCACTTGCCCGGCTTGCCGCGCAGCTCGGTGCGGAAGGCCTCGTACGGGTCGATGTCGGCGAGGTCCTCACCGGCGGACTCGGCGTCCTCGGCGGCGACCTCGGCCTCGTCCTCGACGGCCTCGAGGGCCGCTTCGGCCTCCTCGACGGTGTCGATGTGCGCGGCCTCGTCGACGGCGGAGTCGGCCTCGGGGTCATCGACGGAGCCGATGGCGTCCAGCGCTGCCTCGAGGTCGGAGGCGAGGTCGTCCTCGGACTCGTTCTCGTCGATGATGCTCAGCGCACCCTGCTCGGCGGGCTCGACGGCGTCCTCAGCCTGCGACTGGACGTCGCCCTCCTGCTCCTCCTCGACCTCCGACGACTGCTCGGCAGCCGTCGCCCAGTCGACGTCGTCGCGGTTTCTGTCAGACACTCGTCACAACTCTCTCTCGATCGATCGGTCGCGCCCCTCGGGGCGCGTCCCGCTGTCGCCGGCACCCTCCGCTCGCGCGGCCCGGATGCTCTCGGGTCAGGCGGCGGGTGTGCCGAACACGTACGTCACGGCCAGGGCGAAGACCCAGTCGAGGAAGGACACCAGCGCCATCATGATGACGACGAAGATCAGCACGACCACGACGTAGTTGCCCAGCTCCTTGCGGGTGGGCGTCACGACCTTCTTCAGCTCGGCGATGACCTGCCGGATGAAGAGGGCGATGCGCGCGAACGGGTTGCGCCGCGCGGCTCGCTGCTGATTGGCGATCGCGACGACGTCCTCGCTCGGCTCGTCGACTGCTTTCCCGGCCACCTGCACGCACCTTTCCCGCACCGGAACCTCCGGTGTGGCCGACCGCCCGTCATGGGCGGCCCTGGACCGATGACCGCAGCGTCGCGGGGACCGCGTGCGACGGGCATCGATGTGCAGGGCGGACAGGGCTCGAACCTGCAACCTGCGGTTTTGGAGACCGCTGCTCTACCAATTGAGCCACCGCCCTATGGATGCCGTTGCGAGCATCCGAGGAGGAGACCGACCCGCCGCCCCACCGCCGCGACCCTCGCGGGCGCTGCGGATGAGGGCAGAGATCGACTACCTCGGACGAGTGTACGTGGACCCGAAGGGCGTGTCCAGCCGAGCGGCGGGGGGCCTCGGAGCCCCGTGTGCGCGCAGGATACGCTGGCCGTCGTGTCCTCCACCACGCGCATCTCCGCCCGCATCGCCGCCATCGCCGAGTCCGCCACTCTGAAGGTCGACGCCAAGGCGAAGGCCCTCCAGGCCCAGGGCCGCCCGGTCGTCTCCTACGCCGCCGGCGAGCCCGACTTCCTCACTCCCGAGCACATCGTCGAGGCCGCCTCGGCCGCCGTGCTCGACCCGAGGAACTACCGCTACACCCCCGCGGCGGGCCTCCCCGACCTCCGCGCGGCCATCGCGGAGAAGACGGCGCGCGACTCCGGATGGGCCGTCGACCCCTCGCAGGTCGTGGTCACCAACGGCGGCAAGCAGGCCGTCTACCAGGCCTTCCAGACCCTCCTCGACGACGGCGACGAGGTGCTGGTGCCGACCCCGTACTGGACCACCTACCCCGAGGCGATCAAGCTCGCCGGCGGCGTGCAGGTGGACGTGTTCGCGGGCGCCGACCAGGGCTACCTGGTCACGGTCGAGCAGCTGGAGGCCGCGCGCACCGAGCGCACCAAGGTGCTCCTGTTCGTCTCCCCCTCCAACCCCACCGGCGCCGTCTACTCGGCCGAGCAGACCCGCGAGATCGGCGAGTGGGCCGAGGAGCACGGCCTCTGGATCATCGCCGACGAGATCTACCAGAACCTCGTCTACTCCACCGGCGACCAGGACGACGCGAGCCCGCTCGAGCACGCGACCTCGATCGTCGAGGCGGTGCCGGCCCTGCGCGACCGGACGATCCTCGTCAACGGCGTCGCGAAGACCTACGCGATGACCGGCTGGCGCGTCGGATGGATGGTCGGCCCGGCCGACGCGATCAAGGGCGCCTCGAACCTCCAGTCGCACCTCTCGAGCAACGTCTCGAACATCTCGCAGCGCGCCGCGATCGCCGCCCTCACCGGCCCGCAGGAGCCGGCCGAGGAGATGCGCCTGGCCTTCGACCGCCGCCGCCGCACCATCGTCGCCGAGCTGAACGCGATCGACGGGATCGAGTGCCCCACCCCCGGCGGCGCGTTCTACGTCTACCCCGACGTGAACGGGCTGCTGAACCGCGAGTGGAACGGCACCACCCCGACGACCTCCCTCGAGCTCGCCGACCTCATCCTCGAGCAGGCCGAGGTCGCCACCGTCCCCGGGGAGGCCTTCGGACCGAGCGGCTACCTCCGCCTGTCCTACGCCCTCGGCGACGACGCGCTCCTCGAGGGCGTGCGCCGCTTGCAGCGGCTCTTCGGCACCGTCTAGCCCCTCTCCTCCTGCGTCGTCGATAGGCCGCGGCCGGCTCGACGACGAGGTGCGTCGCAGAGAGCGGGATGCGCAGCGCGGACGACGATCCGCCGACACGCGGATCGCCGGTCGCCGCTCGACCGTGCCTCACGGTGACCGGCGGGTACTGCGACGCGCCTGTCCGACAGGTGAGGGGTGCCTGGCATCTCGGGGCGGGGAGGGCAAGAGGGAGGCGGAAATCGGGGATCACTGTCGCCGGAGGGGTGCGACAGGGCACGCTGTGACGATGAGCGAAGACCACGCCGTCCGAGTCCGCGACCTGCGGAAGGACTACGGGGGCGCTCCGGCGGTCGCGGGAGTCTCCTTCGACATCCACCGGGGCGAGACCTTCGCGCTCCTCGGCCCGAACGGCGCCGGGAAGTCGACGACCATCGAGATCCTCGAGGGCTACCGCGACCGCTCCGGCGGCGAGGTGTCGGTGCTCGGGGTCGACCCGCGCCACGGCGACCTGGCGTGGAAGGCGCGTCTGGGGATCGTCCTGCAGTCCAGCGGCGAGTCCGGCAACGCGACGGTCCGCGAGCAGATCGCGCACTTCGCCAGCCTCTACCCGCGACCGCGCGACGTCGACGAGACCATCGAGGCCGTCGGGCTGACGTCCAAGGCCCGCTCGCGCATCGGGCGCCTCTCGGGCGGCCAGCGCCGCCGCGTCGACGTCGCCCTCGGCATCATCGGCCGTCCCGAGCTGGTGTTCCTCGACGAGCCCACCACGGGATTCGACCCCGAGGCCCGCCACTCCTTCTGGGACCTGATCGCCCTGCTCAAGAGCGAGGGCACGACCATCCTCCTCACCACCCACTACCTCGACGAGGCCGCCCGCCTCGGCGACCGCGCCGCCGTGATCTCCGGCGGGCGGCTCCTGGCCATCGGCCCGATGAGCGCGATCGGAGGAGACGAGGCGCGCGTCCCGATCGTGCAGTGGCGCGAGGACGGCGTGCTGCACCGGCTGCGCACCACCGAGCCCGCCCGGACCGTCGCCGAGCTGCACTCCCGGATCGGTGAGCCGACGGCCCTCGAGGTCGTCCGCCCCAGCCTCGAGGACATCTACCTCGACCTCATCCGCGAGGACCGCGACGCGGTCGACCTGATCGGAGAACCCGCGTGACCGCCGTCGCCACCCGCCCCCGCACCCTCTCCACCGGCCCGGGACGCACCGTCCGCCTCGGACTCGCCCGGGCCCGCTACGAGATCCGCTCGTACTTCCGCGCTCCGGACCAGGTGTTCTTCACCTTCCTCTTCCCGGTGCTGCTCCTGACGATCTTCTCGGTCGCGTTCGGCGACACCGCGGTGATGCAGGCGAACCCGCAGGACCCGGGCATCCCGATGGCGGAGTACTACGTGCCGGGCCTGGCCGCGGCCGGGATCCTGCTCTCGGGCGTCCAGAACCTGGGCGTCGACATCGCGGTCGAGCGCGGCGACGGCACGCTCAAGCGCCTCGCGGGAGCACCGCTGCCGGTCTTCAGCTACTTCATCGGCAAGTTCGGCCAGGTGCTCGTGACGAGCCTCGCGCAGACGGCCCTGCTGCTCCTCGTCGCGGCGACGGTGTTCTCGGTCGAGCTGCCCACCGACAGCGGACGCTGGGCGACCTTCGCCTGGGTCTACCTGGCAGGAGTCGCGACGTCGGCCATCCTCGGCATCGCCGTCTCCGCGCTGCCCCGCTCGGGCAAGAGCGCGACCGCCGTGATCGTGCCGCCGCTGCTCGTGCTGCAGTTCATCTCGGGGTCGTACCTGTCGTTCACGACGCTGCCGGACTGGCTGCAGAACACGGCGAGCGTCTTCCCGCTCAAGTGGATCGCGCAGGGCATGCGCGCCGTGTTCCTGCCGAGCGGGTTCGAGGAGGCGGAGGTGAACGGGTCGTGGGACCTCGGCGGCGTCGCGCTGGTGCTCGGTATCTGGCTCGTCGTGGGGCTCGTCGCCTGCCGCTTCGGCTTCCGCTGGATCCGCCGCGACAGCTGAGCCGGAGGAGGCCGCGGCCGGAGGGCGCGCGTCCCCGCGAGCGCGGGGCCTGCGCGCGCAGACCGCGCGGACTCAGACCGCGGTGCCGACCACGACGGGCTCGGGGTGCAGCAGCACGCCGAACTCCGCCAGGACGCGGCCCTGGACGTACCGGGCGAGCTCGGCGACCTGTTCGGCCGTCGCTCCTCCGCGGTTGGTCAGGGCGAGGGTGTGCTTGCTCGACACGGCGGCCCGCGAGCCGGGCAGGGCGAAACCGCGCGAGACGCCGGCGTGCTCGATCAGCCACGCGGCGCTGAGCTTCACCAGGCCGTCGGCGCGGGGAGGCACGGGCAGCCCGACGGGCGCTCCTGCCTCGACCGCGGCGAGCGGGGTGATGACGGGCGCCTCCGCCGTCGGCTCGACCGGCCAGCGCGGCGCCTCGGGCGGCAGGGAGTCGGCGAACGCGCTCGTGACGAGGGGGTTGGTGAAGAAGGAGCCGGCGCTCGCGGTGTCCGGGTCCTCCGGATCGAGGACCATGCCCTTGCCCGCACGCAGCGCCAGCACGGTCTCGCGCACCCGCGCGAGCGGTACGCGGTCGCCGAGCGCGACTCCGAGCGCCGACGCCAGCTGACCGTAGGCGACGGGAGTGCCGTCGCCCTCGGCGCCGACCTCCTCGAGCGCGAACTCGACGGCCAGCACCGCGCCCCGGCGGCCCTGCTTGATCACGGAGGTGCGGTAGGCGAACTGCAGCTCCTCCGCCGTCAGCCGGACGGGCTCGCGGGCGCCCTCGTCGAGGAAGTCGACCGCGACCAGCGTGTCCGAGAGCTCCTGGCCGTAGGCGCCGATGTTCTGCACGGGCGACGCACCGACCGTGCCGGGGATGCCGCTGAGGGCCTCGAGGCCCGCCCAGCCGCGCTCCACGGTCGTCGCGACGAGTCCGTCCCACGACTCGCCCGCCTGGACCCGCAGGAGCACGCGCCCCGGCTCGTCGGAGGGGAGCCGCTCGACGCCGGTGGTGCGCACGCGCACGACCGTGCCCTCGACCCCGTCGTCGCCCACGAGGAGGTTGGAGCCGCCGCCGAGCAGCAGCCACGGCTCGTCGTCCGACCACAGGCCGACGAGCGTCTCGACCAGCTCCGCCTCGGTGGCGGGCTCGACGAGGCGCTCGGCGGGTCCGCCGACGCGGAGGGTGGTCAGGGCGGAGAGCAGCGGCGCGGAGGTCACGCGAGTCGGACCCGTGCCTGGGCCTTGCCGAGGACGGACTGGCCCTCGACCGAGACGGCGAGGTCGACGCGGACCCAGCCCTCCTCGGCGTTCACAGCACCGATCCTGGCGACCACGTCGATGGCGGCGCCGTCGCGCGGGTCCACCACGACGGGGCGGGTGAAGCGCACCTGGTAGTCGACCACGCGTCCGGGGTCGCCGACCCAGTCGACGACGACCTGCACCGCGGTGCCCATCGTGAGCATGCCGTGCGCGAGCACGCCGGGCAGGCCGACCTCGGCGGCGACGTCGTCGCGGTAGTGGATGGGGTTGAAGTCGCCCGAGGCGCCCGCGTAGCGCACCAGGGTGCCGCGGTCGATCGGGAAGCGGCTCTCGGCGACGACCTGGCCGACGCTCAGCTCGGCGAGAGCGGGCAGTGCGGTGCTCATTCGTCTCCCCTGACCACGAGGGTCGAGATCGCGGTGACGACGTGCTCGCCGCTCGCGTCGACCATGCGGGACTCGGTGGTGACCATCGAGTGGGCGCCGAGCTTCTTGATGGCGGCGACCGAGAGGGTCGCGGTCAGCTCGTCGCCGGCCACGACCGGACGGGACAGCACGAAGCGCTGGTCTCCGTGCACGACGCGGCTGAAGTCGATCCCGCCGTCGGGCTCGGCGAGCAGCTGCTGGAGCGTGAACTCCTGCACGACGACGGCGAAGGTGGGCGGAGCGACGAGGTCGGGGTGCCCGGCGGCGCGGGCGGCTTCGACGTCGTGGTGCAGGGGGGAGGTCGCGGAGACGGCGCGGGCGAACTCGCGCACCTTCTCGCGCCCCACCTGATAGGGCTCCGTGGGCGCGAAGACGCGCCCGACGAGTTCGGGGTTCACTGGCACCCGGCCATACTAGGCGCTGCCGTCGCGGGGCCCTCGGGGCTCCGGAGGCGCCGCCGGTGGTCACCCGGGTATGACCACCGGGAATTTCCCATCCGTGTATGGCTGACCCGCGGCCGAACTTCTCCGAAGCTGGCGGGCATGTCGACACCCACTCCCGAGCGCGACTGGGCGACCTACGCCCGCGAGCTCGGCACCAACATGCACCGGGCCCGCATCGCCAAGGGCGCCAGCCAGGAGCGGATCGCCCACGCGGCCGGGCTCGCGGGCTACACCTACCAGAAGTTCGAGAAGGGCGAGTCGAAGCCCGGCTCGCCCGCGAACCCCACGCTGCACACCCTCCTCGCGCTCTGCGAGGCGCTCGAGATCGAGCTGACGGACCTCCTACCGCCCGACCCGCCGCGCACCTCACGAGGCGCCGAGTAGCCGGAGCACCGCGCCGGCCAGCCGCGACCCCGAGCTGAGATCGAGGTCGACCTCGCCGAGCCCGTCGGCCTCCAGGCGGAGCCTGTCCTCCCCCGACTCCCCCGGGCGGCACAGGGAGACGTGCACCGTCGCGCCCGCGGCCCCGTCTCCACGCGCCCAGAGCACCACCGGGAGCGAGCTCGCCGCGGAGCGGTGCAGCCGCTCCGCCACTGCGACCAGCTCGTCGTGCTCACCCGTACACCAGCGCGGGCACCCCTCGTCGTTCCTGCCGTCCATCCGCTCCTCCACGTTCCGCACCCCTCGGTCGAGGAGACCAGCCCACCAGGCGGTACCGACACCGAGGGCCCGCCGCGCCCCGATCCCGACCGGGGTGTGGACAGGAGACGGTCGTCCGCCCGTTGTGGAGGAGCGAGGACCAGGATCCCATACGCAGGTGGTGCCGCCAGGGGTCCGGCACGAAGCACCGGCGCGGTGTCAGCGGTGGACGATCAGCCAGGTCGCGATCGCCGTGGTCGAGCCCGTGTTGACCATGCGGTGCGGCCGCTCGCACGGGAACGTGATGGCGTCGCCCGGCCCGAGGACGACCGACTCGTCCTCGAACTCGACCGTCAGCTCTCCGAGCGTCACCGTCCCCATCTCGAACCCGTCGTGGCGGAGCAGCTGCCGGTGCGCCGTCGAGGTCGAGCCCGGCGGGTAGGTCGACTCGAAGAAGTCGACGGCGTCCAGCGGACGCGGCGCCAGACGGCGGAACAGCACTCCGCCCTCGAGCGCCACGGGCGCCGACTCGCGCGCCCGGACGACCGCGGTCTCGACCGGCGCCGACGCGCCCTGGTCGAACACGGCGGACAGCGGGACCCCCAGCGCGTCCACGAGGGCGATCAGCCGGCCGACCGAGGGCTGCATGGCTCCGCGCTCGATCTGCGAGACGGCGCTCACGGAGATGCCGAGTCGTCCGGCGAGTGCCTTCAGCGACAGGCCCGCCGAGAGCCGCAGCTCCCGCAGCCGGGCGCCGAGTCCGGCCCCGTCCGCGATCGCCCGGGCGGCCGCCTCGTCGGGCGCGGTGTCGTCGGAGGGCATGGCCCGTCCCCTCTCGCGGATCGTCACACAGCCGTAACGGAGCCGAAACGAGCGGCGGCCTCCCGACTCGTAGCGTGGCCCGCGTGAAGTGATCACTTCACTCGGAACGCTCTCCGCGACGCCCCGCCTCCTCGGCCGGACGTCCCGACCACCCTGACACATCCGCTCCGTGCCGCTCTGCGCACGACCGCCCGAGAGGTGGATCCACCCATGTCCGACCGCGTCACCGCACCCCGAGTCACCGCTCCTCCCGTCGATCCGGATCCCGCCGCCGCGGCGAGCGCCGGCTACGACGACCGCCTCTCCAACGAGGACCTCGCCCCGCTCCGGAAGCAGCGCTGGTCGAGCTACAACATCTTCGCGTTCTGGATGTCGGACGTGCACAGCGTCGGCGGGTACGTGACCGCGGGCTCGCTCTTCGCGCTGGGCCTGGCCGGCTGGCAGGTGCTCGTCGCCCTGGTGGTGGGCATCGTGATCGTGCAGGTCTTCTGCAACCTCGTCGCCAAGCCCAGCCAGGTCACCGGCGTGCCCTACCCCGTCATCAACCGGGCGATCTTCGGCATCCGCGGCGCGAACATCCCGGCGATCATCCGCGGACTGATCGCGATCGCCTGGTACGGCGTGCAGACCTACCTGGCGGCGCAGTCGCTGAACATCGTCTTCCTCAAGTTCTTCCCGGGCATGGCCGCCCTGAACACGCCCGAGGCGTCGTTCCTCGGCCTCTCGGCCCTGGGCTACCTCTCCTACGCGATCCTCTGGGTCGCGCAGGCCGCGCTGTTCTGGCGGGGCATGGAGTCGATCCGCCGCTTCATCGACTGGGCGGGACCGGCGGTCTACGTGGTGATGCTCGTGCTGGCCGTCTACCTGGTGTCGCAGGCGGGCTGGGAGAACATCTCGCTCACCCTCGGCTCCGGCGAGCCGCTCGACCTCGCCGCCGCGGTGCCGGTGATGATCTCGGCCGTCGCCCTGGTCGTCTCCTACTTCTCGGGCCCGATGCTCAACTTCGGCGACTTCTCCCGGTACGCCCGCAGCTACGGCGCCGTGAAGCGCGGCAACCTGCTCGGCCTCCCGATCAACTTCCTCTTCTTCTCCCTCCTCACCGTGATCACCGCGTCGGCGACCGTGCCGGTCTTCGGCGAGCTGATCACCGACCCGATCGAGACCGTCGAGCGGATCGACACCTGGTTCGCCGTGCTCCTCGGCGGGCTCACCTTCGTCATCGCGACGATCGGCATCAACATCGTCGCCAACTTCATCTCCCCCGCGTTCGACTTCTCGAACGTCAACCCGAAGAAGATCAGCTGGCGGATGGGCGGCATGATCGCCGCCGTCGGCTCGGTGCTGCTCACCCCGTGGAACTGGTACTCGAACGACACCGCCATCCACTACACGCTCGGCATCCTCGGCGCGCTGATCGGACCGCTGTTCGGCGTCCTCATCGCGGGCTACTACCTGATCAGCCGCCAGCGCGTCTGGGTGGACGACCTCTACACGATGAGCGAGAAGGGCCGCTACTGGTTCTCGCGCGGCTTCAACCCCAACGCCGTCTGGGCGACCGTGATCGGCGGAGTCCCCTCCGTCGCCTCGGTGCTCGTGCCGCGCTGGATCGCGGAGGCGGGAGGCGCGGAGTTCACCTGGCTCGGCGACTACAGCTGGTTCCTCGGCTGCGGGCTCGGATTCGTCGCGATGGCCGTGCTCGAGCGGCGCGCGCCGCGGATCGGGCGCCTCGACGAGGACCTCGAGCACGTCAGCGACGGCTCGACCGTCTGATCCGGCCGGCACGGAGGAGGGATCCGCTCCGGCCGCTCCGCATCCCGCGGACCGGCGGCCGGGCGGGTCCCTCCCCCTCCCGGCACCCGAACCGAGGAACCACCATGCGCATCACCGTCGTCAACCCGAACACCAGCACTGCGATGACCGCGGCGATCGGCCGGGCCGCCCGCTCCGTCGCCTCGCTCGGCACCGAGATCACGGCCGTCACCCCGCCGATGGGTCCGGCGTCGATCGAGAGCCACTACGACGAGGCGCTCGCCGTGCCCGGCGTCCTGCACGAGATCGCCCGGGCGGAGGCGGCCGGCTGCGACGGCGCGGTCATCGCGTGCTTCGGCGACCCGGGCGTCGACGCCGCGCGCGAGATCGCGAGCGGCCCGGTCGTGGGGATCGCCGAGGCCGCCATGCACATGGCCGCGCTCGTCGGCCGGGGCTTCAGCGTGGTCACCACGCTCTCGCGCACGAGCGGCCGCGCCTGGGACATCGCCCGCCGCGCCGGGTTCGGCGACGCCTGCCGTCAGGTGCGCGCCTGCGACATCCCCGTGCTCGAACTCGACGACCCCCGCTCCGACGCCCGCCGCGCGATCCTGGCGGAGTGCGCCGAAGCGCTGGCCGTCGACGGGTCCGACTCGATCGTGCTGGGCTGCGCGGGCATGGCCGACCTGTGCCGCGACCTCTCACGGGAGCTGGGCGTGCCCGTGATCGACGGCGTCGCCTCGGCGGTGCGCCTGGTGGAGGGGCTCGTCGCGATGGGCGTCAGCACCTCGCGGCGCGACGAGTACGCCGCGCCGCGGACGAAGGCGATGGCGGGGCTGCTCGCTCCGTTCGAGCGGGTCTGAGGTTCCACGTCCCGTGCAGTCGGGCGTTCTGCCGGACCCCCGACCCGGACCCACCTGCGAGGATCGGGGGATGAGCGTCCTCCGCGATCTCGGCCTCGGTGCCCGGCTCTTCCTCCGCGGCTTCCGCACCTGGGTCCGCTCGCCGCGGGCGATGCTCCTCGGCGCGATCCCGCCCCTGATCGTCGGTCTGGTCTTCGTCGGCGTGCTGGTCCTGGTGCTCACGCGGGTGCAGGACGCGGTGACCGCGCTCACCCCGTTCGCAGGCGGCTGGGACGAGGGCACGGCCGCCACCGTCCGCCTGGTGCTCTCGATCGCGGTGGTCGGCGCCGCGCTCGCCCTCGGCGTGGTCCTCTTCGCCGCGGTGACCCTGCTGGTCGGCGACCCCTTCTACGAGCGGATCTGGCGGCGGGTCGAGGACGACCTCGGCGGCGTGCCCGACGAGCGCGAGAGCACCTTCTGGCAGGGGGTCGGCCGCGGCCTCCGCGACTCCGCCGTGCTGGTCGCCACCTCCCTCGGGATCGGCGTGGTCCTGGTGCTGCTGGGCCTGGTGCCGCTGGTCGGCTCGATCGTCGGCCTCGTCGCCGGCGCCCTGGTCGGCGGGAGGGCCCTCGCGCTCGAGCTGACCGGGTTCGCGGGCGACGCCCGGGGGCTCTCCCTCCGCGACCGCCGCCGCCTCCTCGGCGAGCACCGCGCGGTCTCGCTCGGCTTCGGCATCGCCGTCTACCTGGCGTTCCTCGTCCCCGGGGGCGCGGTCGTCGCCACCCCCGCCGCGACGGCCGGCGCGACCCTCCTGCTCCGGACCCTGCGGGGCGAGCCGACCGAGCGGCCGGCCGCCTGACACCGCTTGGCCGCCGCCCGGCTCTCCCCTAGACTCGCCGCGTGCGCACGTCGATCCGAAGCCCCTGGTGGCCCGCCTCCTAGGCGGACCGACGCGCAGACCCCTCGCACGCGACCGCCTCCTCCGGGCGGTCGTTCTGCATGTCAGGGCCCGGGTGGGGCACGACCCGATTCAAGGACCACGATGACCTCGCTCCTCTCCCGCATCCTCGCCTCCGACGGGACGCTGCCGTTCGCGGTGGTCCTCCGCCAGGGCCGCGACGCCGTCGACGTGTTCACGGGCGACGTGCTCGACGTCGAGGGCCTGGCCGACATCCCGCTCGACGGCGACGACGTGCTGACCCTCGTGCCCTACCGGCAGGTGCGCGAGCGCGGCTTCGCGGCGAAGGACGACGGAGCCCCGCTGCGCAACCTCGTGGTGCGCGAGCGCGAGAGCGTCCCCCTGGCGGAGGTGCTGCGGCTCCTGCCCGAGCGGGAGATCCCGGTCGAGGAGCGCGGCTTCGACGTGCCGGACGACGAGTACGCCGACATCGTCCGCCGGGTGATCGAGGACGAGATCGGCCGCGGCGAGGGCGCCAACTTCGTCATCAACCGCGCCTTCGTCGCGCAGACCGACGCGCCGCCCGTCGAGGCGGTCCTGGCCTGGTTCCGCCGCCTGCTCACCGACGAGTCCGGCGCGTACTGGACCTTCGCGATCCACACCCCCGGCGTCGACGGCGCGCAGACGGTCACCGCCGTCGGCGCGACCCCCGAGCGCCACGTCTCGGTGCGCGACGGCGTCGCGATGATGAACCCGATCAGCGGCACCTTCCGCCACCCCGCGGCCGGACCCACCGGGGAGGAGGTGCTCGCGTTCCTCGCCGACGTCAAGGAGAGCGAGGAGCTCTTCATGGTCGTGGACGAGGAGATGAAGATGATGAGCGCGGTCTGCCCGGACGGCGGCCGCATCCTCGGGCCGTTCCTCAAGCAGATGTCGCGGCTCAGCCACACCGAGTACCTGCTCGAGGGCCGCACCGGACTCGACGTGCGCGAGGTCCTGCGGCTGACGATGTTCGCGCCCACGGTCACCGGCTCGCCGATGGAGAACGCGTGCGCCGTGATCGCCGAGTACGAGAAGGAGCCGCGCGGCTACTACTCCGGCGTGCTCGCCCTCTTCGAGCCGGAGGAGCACGGCTACACGGTCGACGCCCCCATCCTCATCCGCACCGCCTACCTCCGCGCGGACGGCCGCCTCACCGTGCCGGCCGGCGCGACGCTCGTGCGCCACTCCACCCCCGAGGGCGAGGTCGCCGAGACGCGGGCGAAGGCGTCGGGCGTCCTCTCCGCCCTGGGCCTGCTGCCGCACCGCGAGGTGCCGCCGGCCATCGACCTGAACGCGCAGCCGGGCGTGCAGGAGGCGCTCGAGGCGCGCAACGAGCGGCTCGCCTCGTTCTGGCTCCGGCCCCAGGCGCCCGAGCACATCGCCGGCCTCGCCGGGCACACCGCGCTGATCGTCGACAACGAGGACCAGTTCACGACGATGCTCGCCCACCAGCTGCGCCACCTCGGGATGGACGCCCGGGTCGAGCGCTGGTCGGAGGTCGCCGACGTGCTGAGCGACGACCTCGTCGTCTTCGGCCCCGGCCCGGGCGACCCCCGCGACGACTCCGACCCGCGGATCGCGCACCTGCGCTCGCTGATGACCACCCGCCTCGAGGCGGAGCGGCCGATGCTCGCCGTCTGCCTCAGCCACCAGATGCTCTCACTGCTGGCGGGCCTCCCGGTCGAGCCGCTGCCCGCGCCCCGCCAGGGCGTGCGCCTGGCGGTGGACGTGTTCGGCGAGGACGCCGCGATCGGCTTCTACAACACCTTCTCCTCCGTCGCCCCCGGCGTCGCGCGCACGCCCCGGCTGGGGCTCGAGGTCTCGGTCGACCCGGAGACGGGAGTGGTCAACGCCCTCCGCGGCGAGCACGTCGCGTCGGTGCAGGGGCACCTGGAGTCGGTGCTCTCCTCCGACGGCCTGCGCACCCTGGAGCGGCTGGTCCGCACCGCGACCGCTCAGCCCGCGCGCGCATGAGCGGCCTGCGGCTGATCGCGTCGCCCGCCTACCCGGCCGAGCTGCAGGAGGCGGTGGCCGCCGCCGTGCGCGCGGCGGCCGAGGCGGCGCGCGGCTGGTACGGGCGCGGCGACAAGGTCGCGGCGGACGAGGCGTCGGTCGCGGCGATGCGCGCCGTGCTGGCCGACGCTCCGTTCGACGGCGTCGTCGTGATCGGCGAGGGCGAGAAGGACGAGGCCCCGATGCTCGCGAACGGCGAGCGCCTCGGCCGCGCCTCCGCTCCCTCCTGCGACGTGGCGGTCGATCCGCTCGACGGCACCCGGCTCACGGCGGAGGGGCTCCCCGGCTCGGTGAGCGTGATCGCGCTCGCCCCGCGCGGCACGCTGTTCGACCCGCGCGACGTGTTCTACATGGACAAGCTGGTCTGCTCCGGAGCGGGCCGGGGCGCCGTCTCGCTCGACCTCCCTCCCGCCGAGAACGCCGCACGGCTGGCGGCGGCGCTCGGGAAGCCCGTCGCGGAGCTGGTCGTCGTCGTGCTCGACAAGCCGCGTCACTCCGGGCTGATCGCGGCCCTGCGCGCGGTCGGGGTCGCGCTCGAGCTGCGCGGCGAGGGCGACGTGTCGGTCGCGATCGAGGCGGCCGATCCCGCGGGCCGCGTCGACCTCGTCCTCGGCATCGGCGGCACCCCGGAGGGAGTGGTCGCCGCGTGCGCCGTCCGCGCCCTCGGCGGGGTCATGGAGGGGCGCCTCGCCCCCCAGACCGCACCGGAGCGCGCCAACGCCCTGGCCGCCGGCCACGACCTCGACCGCCTGCTGACCCTGGAGGACCTGGTCTCCTCGGACGACGTGCTCTTCGCGGGCTGCGCGGTCTGAGACCTCTCCCGCGGGCAGGACCTCGCCCGGGAACGCCGAAGGCCCCGGCTCGACGCGCGAACCGGGGCCTTCTCGCTGTAGCGGGAGCGGGACTTGAACCCGCGACACCACGATTATGAGCCGTGTGCTCTAACCACCTGAGCTACCCCGCCGCGCGTTCTTCGCAGGTCTGGCCTGCGGGGAACGGAGCCCCCTGTGGGAATCGGACCCACTACCTCTTCCTTACCAAGGAAGTGCTCTACCAATGAGCTAAGGGGGCGCACCTGCGGGTCTGACAGCCCCTCTCGGGGCGTGCCCGCGATTTGGCACCGTTAGACGATAGCACCTCCGCGGAGCGTCGATGACCGCGGGGGACGCGCCCCCGCGGCCGCCCGTCTGCGGCTACGCCCGGCTCGCCTCGTCGAGCGCGGCGAGCTCCTCGGCGCTCAGCTCGAGGGAGGCCGAGGCGATCAGCGCCGGCAGCTGCTCCATCACGCGGGCGCTGGCGATCGGCGCGACCACTCCGGGCTGCGAGCGGAGCCACGCGAGCGCCACCGTCGCCACCTCGGCGCCGTGCGCCTCCGCCGCCGCATCGAGCGCCGCCAGCACCCGGCGGCCGCGGCCGTCGAGGTAGCGGGAGGCGCCGTCGGCGCGCGGACCCTCGGGCGTCGATCCGTCGCGGTACTTGCCGGTCAGGAAGCCCGACGCCAGGGCGGAGTAGGGGACGACGGCCAGCCCCGCCTCGCGGGCGAGGGGCAGCAGGTCGGCCTCGATCCCGCGCTCCACGAGGTTGTAGTGCGGCTGCAGCGCGACGGGCGCGTGCAGGCCATCCTCGCCCGCGATGCGCAGCCACTCCGCGACGCGATCGGCGCTGAAGTTCGACACTCCGATCGCGCGGACCAGGCCCTGGTCCACGAGCTCCGAGAACACGGCGGCGATGTCGGCCATCGGCACGGCCTCGTCGTCGAAGTGGGCGTAGTAGAGGTCGATCCGGTCGGTCGCGAGGCGCTCGAGGGAGGCGCGGGCGGCCGCGCGCACGGTGTCGGGCGCGAGGCCGGTGAACTGCGGGTGGCGGCCCGCCTTCGTCGCGATCACCACGTCGTCCCGGTCCCCCGAGCGATGCGCGAGCCACTCGCCGATGATCGTCTCGGACTCGCCGCCCGTGTTGCCCGGGACCCAGGCGGAGTAGGCGTCGGCGGTGTCGATGAAGTCGCCGCCCGCGGCCGTGTAGCCGTCGAGGACGTCGAAGGAGGTCTGCCGCCCCGCGGTCCAGCCGAAGACGTTGCCGCCGAGCGAGAGCGGGAAGACGTCGATGCCGGAGTCGCCGAGCGGCGAGCGGGTGACGGAGGAGGATGCTGCGCTGTCGATGCTCATCCCCCGATTCAAGACCCGCTCCCCGCCGTGATCGATCCCCCTCCCGCGCATGCGCGGCAAGGACTCAGGCTCTCAGCGCCGCGGGTAGTCGGCGTAGGCGAAGCGCGTCGAGTCCGGCGCCCAGCCGGAGACGTTGATCGTCCCCTGCCCGCCGTGGAGGCGCTCCAGCACGCGGCCGGGCTCGAGCGTCGCGCGCCCGGGGAGGTCGAGCAGCCGCAGCTCGACGTCGACGTTCTCGGGGTGCCCGGCTGTCCCCTCCGGATAGGCGAGGTAGAGCAGGTGCGCGCCGTCGGGCGACTCGTGCGGGAACCAGTCGACCGTGTCCGACTCGACCAGGCGGGAGAGCGCGGAGCCGTCGAGACCGATGCGGAACAGCTGCGCCCCGCCTCCGGCCCGCTCGGAGTTGAAGACGAGGGTGCGGCCGTCGGCCGAGACGTCGACGCCGTCGTCGGCCGGCTCGTCGTCGGTCAGGGCGGTGAGCGCGCCTCCTCCGGCTGGCATCGTGTAGACGTCGGTCCGCCACCGCCCGGAGGCGTCGCCGCCGCCGATCAGCGCGAGGGTCGCGCCGTCGGGCGAGACGCCGTGCAGGTAGTGCTTGAAGCGCGCGCCCTCGCGCTCGGCGGTCAGGCGGCGGGCGGGGGCGGAGCCGTCGAGCTCGACCGCGTAGAGGTGCCCGTCGCGCGCCGAGACGTAGGCGAGCCCGCCGGACGGGGCGAGCACGTGGTCGTTGTTGAGCTCGGCCGGCACCCCGTCGAGCGGGATCGGCTCGAGCACGGCCGCCCCCTCGAGCGGCAGCCGGAAGAGGCCGCCGTCGCCGTTCACGATCAGGGCGGAGCCGTCCGGAGTCCAGTTCGGCGCCTCCACGAGGACGGAGTCGGACTCGAAGACGGTCGTCGACTCCCCCGTCGCGAGGTCGTGGACGCGGAGTCGGCAGAGCTGGTCGGGGAGGAGCGAGCGGGCCATGCTCCCCACGGTAGGGCCCTGGCGGATCACGACGGGGCCGTCAAGCCTCTCCGCACTCAGGTTGCGCGGGAGGGCGCTCCGATATTCTTGACCGACTTATGCGCTGGGTACACCTTGGAAGGAACATGTAATGCTCCTCATCCTCGTGATCTCGTTCGCGATCGCCGTGGTGACCCCCTGGCTGGTGGACCGGTTCGGGCCGAAGACGTTCTACGCGCTGGCGCTGATCCCGGCCGCGAGCTTCGTCGCCACCGCGACCGCCCTGCCGACGATCCTCGACGGCGGCGAGATCCGCGAGTCCGTGCCGTGGATCCCCGCGCTCGACATCGCCCTCTCCTTCCGCCTGGACGCGCTCTCGATCGTCCTCGCCCTCGTGGTCAGCGGAGTCGGCGCCCTGGTCCTCGCCTACTGCGCGACGTACTTCAGCCGCGACGAGCCCTCGCTGGGCCGGTTCGCAGCGCTCCTGTCCGCGTTCGCCGGAGTGATGTACGGGCTGGTCACGGCCGACGACGTGATCATCCTCTTCGTCTTCTGGGAGGCGACGAGCGTCCTCTCCTACCTCCTCATCGGCCACTACAGCGGGCGCAAGGAGAGCCGGGGTGCCGGTCTCCAGGCGCTCCTGGTCACGACTCTCGGCGGGCTGGCGATGCTGGTCGGGGTCATCGTCCTGATCGTGCAGGCCGGCACCACCAGCCTCTCCGGGATCGTCGCCGCCGCCCCCTCCGGCCCGATCGTGTCGACGGCGCTGGTGCTGGTGCTGCTCGGCGCGTTCTCGAAGTCCGCCCTGGTGCCGTTCCACTTCTGGCTGCCGGCCGCGATGGCCGCTCCCACGCCGGTCAGCGCCTACCTGCACGCCGCCGCGATGGTGAAGGCGGGCATCTACCTCGTCGCGCGCCTCGCGCCGGGCTTCGCCGACGACTCCGTCTGGCTGCCCGTGGTGGTGAGCGTCGGAGTCTGGACCATGCTCGTCGGCGGCTGGCGCTCGCTCCGGCAGTACGACCTCAAGCTCGTGCTGGCCTACGGCACCGTCAGCCAGCTCGGCTTCCTGACCGTCGCCGTCGGCTTCGGCTCGCGCGACGCCGCGCTGGCCGGACTGACCCTGCTCGTCGCCCACGCCCTCTTCAAGGCGCTGCTCTTCCTCACCGTCGGCATCGTCGACCACCGCGCCGGCACGCGCGACCTCCGCAAGCTCAGCGGCCTGGGACGGCAGGCGCCGGTGCTCGCGGGCGCCGCCCTCGTCGGCGTGCTGTCGATGGCGGGCATCCCGCCGCTGCTGGGCTTCGTCGCCAAGGAGGCCGTGTTCACGAGCCTGATCTCGGCGATCGAGCAGGGCTCGTTCTGGGCCTGGGTCGCGCTGGTCGGCCTCGTCCTCGGCTCGATCCTCACCGTGGCCTACTCCGCGCGCTTCTTCTGGGGCGCCTTCGCCCGGAAGAAGGGGCTCGAGGACACGCACCTGCACGCCGAGCCGTGGACCTTCACCGCCGCCCCGGTGCTGCTGGCCGCCGCCAGCATGATCGGCGGGATCGCCGCCTCCGTGCTCGACCCGCTCGTCGCCGTCTACGCGGACACCCTCCCCTACGCCGCCCCGGACGCCGATCCGGAGCTCGCCGCCGCCGCGGAGGCCTCCGACCACGGCGGCTACCACCTCGCGCTCTGGCACGGCTTCGAGCCCGCGCTGGCACTCAGCGCCCTCGTGATCGCCCTGGGACTCCTGCTCTTCGCCAAGCGCGTCGCCGTCGCGCGCGCCCAGTCGATGCTGCCCAACCGGATCGACTCCGCCGAGGGCTACTGGGCCACCGTCCGCTGGCTCGACCGTGTCGCCAGCACGGTCACCGAGTCCGTCCAGCGCGGCTCGCTCCCCCGCTACCTGACGGTGATCTTCGCGGTCTTCGTCCTCGGCGTCGGCGGTGCGGCCGCCCTCAACCGCACCTGGCCGGGCGATCTCGTCTTCTGGGACAGCCCGGGCCAGCTCGCGGTCGCGGCCGTGATGATCCTCGCGGCGGTGCTGTGCGCGATCGCCCGCAACCGCGTCGCCGCCGTGCTGCTGGCCGGCGCCACCGGCTACGGGATGGTGGCCCTCTTCGCCCTGCAGGGTGCACCGGACCTCGCCCTCACCCAGGCGCTCATCGAGACGGTGACCCTCGTGGTCTTCGTCCTGGTGCTGCGCCGCCTCCCGACCCGCATCGCCGCGAAGCACCAGCCGATGCGCAAGCGCCTGCGCGCCGTCATCGGCATCGCGGTCGGAGCGGTCATGGCCCTCGCCGCCACCATCGCCCTCGGCGCCCGGACCGCGACGCCGATCTCGGCCGAGCTGCCCCGCCTCGCCTACGAAGAGGGCAAGGGCCGCAACATCGTCAACGTCCTGCTCGTCGACATCCGCGCCTGGGACACGATGGGCGAGATCTCGGTCCTCGTCGTGGTCGCCACCGGCGTCGCGAGCCTGATCTTCCTCTCCAGCCGGGCCGGAGGCGCGCCCCGCCTCGAGTCGCAGAGCGCCGACGACCGCCGCGAGCGCGCGATGGACCTGACCACCTCCTCCGCCGACGCCGAGCGCGACGGCGACCGCGGCTCCTGGCTCGTCGCCGGGCGCACGCTCCGGCCGGAGAACCGCTCGATCGTGCTCGAGGTGCTGGTGCGCCTGCTCTTCCACCCCGCGATGATCGTGTCGGTCTACCTGCTCTTCACCGGACACAACACCCCGGGCGGAGGCTTCGCGGGCGGCCTGCTCGCCGGTCTCGCCCTCGTCGCGCGCTACCTCGCCGGCGGCCGCTTCGAGCTCGGCGAGGCCGCGCCGATCGACGCGGGCAAGGTCCTCGGACTCGGCCTCTTCTTCGCCGTCGGCACGGCCGTCTCCTCCCTCGCCTTCGGCCTCGAGGTCCTCGAATCGAGCTGGCTCGACCTCGAGGTGCCGGTGCTGGGCGAGCTCCACCTGGGCACGTCCACCCTCTTCGACATCGGGGTGTACCTGATCGTGATCGGCCTCGCCCTCGACATCCTCCGCAGCCTCGGCGGCGAGGTCGACCGCCACGGCGAGGAGGCCGAGCAGGGCTCCCCCTCGGGCGACGGCGTCACGCACTCGACGGACAGCACCCCCGGCCCCGGCCAGGGCACGGTCGACGGGCTCGAGACCTCGCTCCCCACCGGCTCCACGGTCGTCGGCGGACCGGGCAGGGGGGACGGCGCATGAGCATCACCCTCGTCCTCGTCGTCGTGATGGCAGTGATGTACGCGGCGGGCGTCTACCAGATGCTCGAGCGCAGCCTCACCCGCATCCTGATCGGGTTCCTGCTCGTCGGGAACGCGACCAACATCCTCATCCTGCTGATGGCCGGCCGCTCGGGCATCGCGCCGTTCGTCACCGACGACGGGCGCTCCTACGAGCAGATCGCCGCCGAGATGGCCGACCCGCTGCCGCAGGCGCTGATCCTCACCGCGATCGTGATCACCTTCGGGGTGTCCGCCTTCCTCCTCGCGATGATCTACCGGCGCTGGCGCCTCGCCAACGCCGACCAGGTGGAGGACGACGAGACCGACGCCTCCGTCCGCGAGGACGCGGCGGGCATCTCGGCCCAGACCACCGCCGACGACCGGGCGCTCGACGTCCTGCTCGAGTCCAGCGACGAGGGCACCGCCGCCAAGCACGGGGAGAGCGCCATGACCGACGACAGGAAGGAGGACCGATGAACGCCCTGATCCCGCTCGTCGTCACCCTCCCCCTCCTGGGAGCGGCCGTCGCGCTGATCCTCGGACGCCACCGGCGCGCGCAGATCACCGTGAACATCGTGACGCTCTCGAGCGTTCTGGTGATCTCCTCGGTGATGCTCGTGCTGGTCCTCACCGGCGACGGAGGCGGCAGCGCCGTCTACGTGGGCGGCTGGGAGCCGCCGTGGGGCATCGTGCTGGTCGTCGATCCGCTCGCCGCGCTGATGCTCGTGATCACCTCGATCACCCTGCTGGGCGTCCTGCTGTTCTCGGTCGGCCAGGGCCTCGTCGACGGCAACCGCGAGACGCCGGTCACGATCTTCCACCCGACCTACCTGATCCTCTCGGCGGGCATCCTCAACGCCTTCGTCGCGGGCGACCTCTTCAACCTCTACGTCGGCTTCGAGATCCTGCTGGCCGCGAGCTACGTGCTGATCACCCTGGGCGGCACCGCGCCGCGGATCCGCGCCGGCACGACCTACGTGGTCGTCAGCCTGGTCTCGAGCGTGTTCTTCCTCTCGGCCATCGGCCTGCTCTACGGCGCCACCGGCACGGTCAACATGGCGCAGCTCTCGATCCGCATCGCCGAGCTCCCCGCCGACGTGCAGCTGGTGCTCCACGTGGTGCTGCTGCTCGGCTTCGGGATCAAGGCGGCCGTGTTCCCCCTGTCGTTCTGGCTCCCGGACTCCTACCCCACGGCTCCGGCGCCGGTGACCGCCGTCTTCGCCGGACTCCTCACCAAGGTCGGCGTGTACGCACTGATCCGCACCGAGACCCTGCTCTTCCCCGGCGGGAGGCTGAGCGAGGTGCTGCTGGTGGTGGCGCTGCTGACGCTGATCGTCGGCATCCTCGGCGCGGTCGCGCAGGCCGACATCAAGCGGATGCTGTCCTTCACGCTGGTCTCGCACATCGGCTACATGGTCTTCGGGATCGCCGTGGGCACCCCGGCCGGCTACGCGGCGACGATCTTCTACGTCATCCACCACATCACGGTGCAGACGACGCTCTTCCTCGCGACCGGCCTGATCGAGCGCGTCGGCGGCACCACCTCGATCCTGCGCCTCGGCGGGCTGCTCAAGGCCTCGCCGCTGCTGGCGCTGCTCTACTTCATCCCCGCGATGAACCTCGGCGGGATCCCGCCGTTCACCGGCTTCCTCGGCAAGGTGGGGCTCTTCGTCGCCGGCACGGAGGCGGCCGTCGACCAGCCCTCGTGGCTGATCTGGGCCGTCATCGCCGCCGGAGCCGTCACCTCGCTCCTGACCCTCTACGCCGTCGCGCGCGTCTGGAACATGGTTTTCTGGCGCCGGCAGGAGGAGGTGCCCGGCTACGAGTCGCCCCTGATCGACCAGCTGCAGGAGGACCCCGACGACACGGGCAGCATCCGCACCCGCCACTCGCCGCCCATGATGGTGCTCGCCACCGCGGGGATGGTCGTCGTCGGCGTCGTGCTGACCGTCGGCGCCGGTCCCCTCTACGACGCGAGCGAGCGAGCGGCGAGCGCGGTCGCCGACCCCGCGACCTACATCGCGACCGTCTACCGCGACTCGTCCTTCGGAGAGGAGGGGCCGCGATGAGCCCCCGCCGCCGCGTCGACATCTGGAACCGCGTCGCGATGTTCGTGACCCTCGTCGGGATCTGGGTGCTGCTCTGGGACGACGTCTCGGTGCTGTCGATCGTCACCGGCTTCCTGGTCGCCCTGCTGATCACCCGGGTGTTCTACCTGCCGCCGGTCGAGTTCTCGAACCGCATCAACCCGTGGTTCGTGCTCCTCTTCCTCCTGCGCCTGCTGGCCGACATCGCGGTGGCCTCGGTGCGGGTGTCCTGGCAGATCCTGACCCTGCCCGTCCCGGTGCACAACGCCATCGTCGCCGTGCACCTGCGCAGCCGCTCCGAGGGGATGCTCGTCTGGACGACGGAGGCCGTCTCGCTCGTCCCCGGCTCCCTGGTGATCGACGTGGACCCGCAGCTGAACGTCCTCTACCTGCACGTGCTCGGCGTGACCCACGACGAGGGCGAGCGGATCGACGAGGTGCGCCGGACGGTCCTCCGGACGGAAGCGCGCATCGTCCGGGCCATCGGCTCCCGCGAGGACGTGCAGCGCGTGAATCGGCCGATCGAGGCCGGATCGGGGGTGGTCCGGTGATCGACTGGCTGATCTGGATCCTGGTGCCGGTCTTCGGCGCCGCCTGCCTCCTCGCGCTCGTGCGGATCCTCCGCGGTCCGTCCGTGCTCGACCGGGTCGTCGCGGCCGACGTGCTCGTCGCGACGATCATCTGCGGGATCGGCGCCGAGATGGCGGTCAACCACCACGCGCGGACCCTGCCCGTCGCGCTCGGGCTCGCGCTGTTCGCCGTCTTCGGATCGATCAGCGTCGCCAAGTTCATGGCCAACCGCGAGGAGGACTGACATGGACCTGTTCTTCGACGTGCTCACCGCTGTGCTGCTGCTGGTCGGCGCCCTGCTCTCGCTGCTGGCCGCGATCGGCTTGATGCGGTTCGACGACCTGCTCTCCCGGATGCACGCGGGCACGAAGCCGCAGGTGCTCGGACTGATCTGCGTGATGCTCGCGGTCGCCATCCGGAACCCCGGCTTCGCCGCCGCAGGGACCATCGTGCTGGTGATCGGCTTCCAGCTGCTGACCGTGCCCGTCTCGGCGCACATGGTCGGCCGGGCGGCCTACCGGGCCGAGGCCGTCTCTCCCGGGTACCTCGTCGCCGACGAGCTCGCGGAGGCGGTCACCCGCGCCGACGAGCAGGCCCGCGCGACCGGGCCCGAGACCGCGCACGCGTCCGAGGAGCGGGCGCGCACCTCCTCCGCGCCCCCGCCCGAGGACGAGGACGGCCCGGCCGCGACCGCCTAGGCGACGAGGACGAGCTGCACGGCGGAGGCGCCGGTCATGCTGCGCAGCGCGAATCCGCCGATCGCGAGGGTGACGGCGACCAGGCCGCCGACCAGCAGCACCAGCAGCGGCACCACCCACAGCAGCGCCCGTCGGCGTCGGGCTCGGGCCTCGTCCGGTGTCTCATCGATCACCCGTCGACTGTACGGGACGGCGGAGGGCGTGCCCCCGGCGCCCCCGGGGCGCCCGATAAACTCGACCCCATGACCCTGGACTCCGCTACCTCCGGCGCGCCCGAGAACTCCCCCGGCCCCGACTCCGAGGCCGAGCACCGCCGGGCAGCCGAGTGGTGGCGCACCGCCGTCATCTACCAGATCTACCCGCGCTCCTTCGCGGACGCGGACGGCGACGGCATCGGCGACCTGCCCGGCATCGCCTCGCGCCTCGAGAGCCTCGCCGAGCTCGGCGTCGACGCGATCTGGCTCTCGCCCTTCATGACCTCGCCGCAGAAGGACGCGGGCTACGACGTCGCCGACTACTGCGACGTCGATCCGCTCTTCGGCACCCTCGCCGACTTCGACGCGATGCTCGCCCGCGCTCACGCCCTGGGCATCCGCATCATCGTCGACCTCGTCCCCAACCACTCCTCCAGCGCCCACCGCTGGTTCCAGGAGGCGCTCGCCGCTCCCGCGGGCAGCGCCGAGCGGGCGCGCTACCTGTTCCGCGACGGCCGGGGCGAGTCGGGCGAGCTGCCCCCGAACAACTGGGAGTCGGTCTTCGGCGGCCCCGCGTGGACCCGCGTCATGGAGCCCGACGGCTCGGCCGGCCAGTGGTACCTGCACCTCTTCGACACCTCGCAGCCCGACTTCGACTGGACGAACGAGTGGGTGCGCGAGCGCTTCCGGGAGGTCCTCCGCTTCTGGCTCGACCGCGGCGTCGACGGCTTCCGCGTCGACGTCGCGCACGGGATGATCAAGGCCGAGGGGCTGCCCGACTACACGCCGCCCGCCGACAGCGGGTCGATGGGCGGAGTCGCTCCCGCCGACGGCGAGGAGCCCGCCACCGCCCCCTACTGGGCGCAGGACGGCGTCCACGAGATCTACCGCGACTGGCACTCCCTGCTCGCCGAGTACCCGGACGACCGCGTGCTCTGCGCCGAGGCGTGGGTGCAGCCCCTCTCCAAGCTCGCCCGCTGGGTCCGCCCCGACGAGATGCACCAGGCCTTCAACTTCGCCTACCTCGAGACCCCGTGGAGCGCACCCGCCCTCCGCGACATCATCGACTCCTCCGTCGAGGCCTTCGCCGCCGTCGGCGCCCCGTCGACCTGGGTGCTGTCGAACCACGACGTCGTGCGCCACGCGAGCCGCCTGGCACTGACGTCCGACAACCCGCAGGGCTACGGCATCGGCCCGCGCACGCCGGGACTCCCCGACCCCGTCCTGGGGCTGCGCCGCGCTCGTGCCGCGACCGCCCTCATGCTCGCGCTCCCCGGCTCCGCCTACGTCTACCAGGGCGAGGAGCTCGGGCTCCCCGAGGCGATCGACCTGCCGGACTCGGCGCGTCAGGACCCGACCTGGTTCCGCACGGGCGGCGAGCGCTACGGCCGTGACGGTTGCCGGGTGCCGATCCCGTGGGAGGCGGACGCACCCGCGTACGGCTTCAGCGGCACCGGCGACTCCTGGCTGCCGCAGCCCGGCGACTGGGCGCCGCTCGCGCGCGACCGCCAGCGCGGTGTCGCGGGCTCGACGCTCGAGCTGTACCGGTCCCTGCTCGCGGTGCGCCGCGCCGAGGACCTGGGCTCCGGCGCCGTCGAATGGCTCGAGGGCTACCCGGAGGACGTCGTGGCGTTCCGCAACGGAGCCGTCACGGTGATCGCGAACCTCGGCGAGGCTCCGGTCGAGCTGCCCGTCGGCTCCGTGGTGCTGTCCTCGGAGGAGCTGCACGAGCCGGCGCTGCCCGCCGACACCACGGTCTGGCTGCACGCGGAGTAGCGGGCCGCGGGGTCCGCCCGGCGGCTCCCGCGTCCCGCCGCCGGGTCAGCGCCCGGCGTTGGCCTTGAGCCAGAGGTAGGAGTCGACCTTCGTCACGCCGTCGAGGCGGATCTCGAAGTGCAGGTGCGGGCCGGTCGACATGCCGGTCGTGCCCACCAGGCCGAGGAGCTGACCGACCTTCACCGGGTCGCCCTCGGAGACGGCCGCCGAGCCGTGCTGCATGTGCGCGTACACGCTCGAGACGAGCTGCCCGTCGATCTCGTGGTCGACGATCACGTGCACGCCGAGCGAGCCCTCGCCGTCGATGACCGTGCGCACGACGCCGTCGGCGATCGCCTGGATGGGCGAGCCGTCGCCCGGGTTGAAGTCGGTGCCGCCGTGGTTCACCGAGCAGCCCGCGCAGTTGCGGTAGCCGAAGCGGTCGCCCACCGGCACGCCGACGGCGAAGGGCCACTGGATGGACGCGTTCGGGTCGTTCGTGAAGCCGGTGTCGGAGGTGCGGACGATGTCGGCGACGTTGGTCTGCGTCTTGCGCTCCTGCACGCCGAACCCGTCGCGGGCGACCGTCTCGGCGCTGACCTCGCCGGCGACGAACGACTGCGCGCCGCGGCGGGCGTCGGCGCCGAAGGGGGTCGAGAGGCTCTGCGCCTGCACGTCCTCCGCGGTCAGGAGAGATGTGGCCGGCAGAGAGGTCGCCGCCACGATGGCCGCGACGAAGGAGAGGGCGACGAGTCCGCCGACCCGGGCCCGGCGCACGGGCCGGAGCGGCGTCGCGCGCGGAGCGGGGACGGGCGCCGGGGCGCTGCGGACCGAGGCGACGCGGCGCTCCGCCTCGCGCAGCTGCTCCGCCGTGGGAGCCGCGAGGAGGTCGTCGGAGCCGCTCGCCAGCGAGACGTCGGAGGCGAGGGCCAGAGCGCGCTCGCGCTCGCGGAGCTCGCGACGGGAGAGGGGTGGAGTCGATTCGCCGGGGGTCGATGCAGGGGCGACTCGTAGCCGGGCACCTCCTCCTGCCGGCGCCAGAAAACCATGTTCCAGACGCGCGCGACGGCGTAGAG